>JAFTCU010000134.1 GCA_017454585.1 Thermoguttaceae bacterium
AACTCCGACTTTTGCGCGCCGAACGGCTGCGGCCAGCGGGCCTCGAGCATCAAGCCGTGGCCGATCGGGACGTTCGATTACCTGGAAATGCCGTTCATCGCCCACGAGTTTTTGAACCTTTCGACGAAAGTCGATCCGGAACTGGAAACCCGCTTTACGGGCGCGGTCCGGATGGACCCCCTGAAAGAAACCCGGCGGCAGAAACTTGAAGCGGCGGGGCTGGCGGAAGAATGGGGCCCGCGGTGCATTTTCGCGGCTCAGAAACTCCAGGCGATCTACCAGAAAACCGGGCTGGAAGCGGCCCGGCTCGACCCGGAGTGCGACGGGTACTCGTTCTGGTCGATCACCGACTGCACGCTCCGTCAGGGGGACGCCCGCACGGCGCAGGGCCTTTTCACGACGTTCTGGGAACGCCATCCGGGAGGCTGGGAGCTGGAAGAGTTCCGGCGTTTCAACGGCCCGACCGTTTTGCTGGCGCAAACCCACACGGAAAGCGCGGTCCTGACGAGCGGGCAGACGCTTCAGGCCGATTTTTCGATTTCCCACTTCGACGCGCAGGAAATCCCCGCCGGCCGGTTGAACTGGCAGCTCGCGGACGCTCATGGGACGGTCGAAATTGCTGCGATCCCCGCGGGAACGGCCGGAAAGATCGGGGCCGCGGAGATCACCGTCCCGGACGTTCAGAAGCCGCTCGAAACGGAGCTTGTCGTTTCGATCGACGGGACAAAAATCGGGAACCGGTGGAAATTCTGGATCTTCCCGAAACGCGAGAAAACGTCACTGGCCCAGTGCCGCGTTTCGCCCAAACTTTTCCCGTGGTTCCAGGAAAGATTTACGGATGTGCAGGCGTGGACGCCCGGCGAGAACGCCCCGGAAACAGTACTGATCCTCAGCGGCGATGAAGCGGAAATCCTTGCAGAAGCGAAAGCGCAGGGGCGCAAAATCTTGGTCCTCGCGCCGACGTCCGACCAACCGGATGTTTGTCTTGGCTGGTGGTCGCTCGGGACGCAGGTCGGGACGGCTTTCGAGGCGGAGCATCCGGCTTTTGGCGACTTCCCGGTCCGGCCGTGGATGAATGAACTTTGGTTCCGTCTGATTCGGAAAGGCGCAAAAACGTTGGATGTCGGGACGCAGGAATTCATGAAAGACGCCGTCCCGCTGGCGGTAGGTGAAGGGCAGAGTACATGGTCGCTTTACCTCGCGGAAAGCCGGGACCACCGGGTCGTGTGGGTCTTCGCGATCGATCTGCTTCAGGACCGTCCCGAGGCACAGTGGCTGCTGGAGAAACTGGTGGATTATCTTCGGTAAGATTCAGAGGGCCGGCGTCCTGCCGGTCAAGTTAATAGCGAGGGCGTAAAACCCATTAACTTGACTAGCAGGATGCCGGCCCTTCGGATCTACGACGCAAGATGCGTCGTCCCCGTAAATCAAAGCGAAAGCGGCTCGTTTTCCATCTGGCGTTCATTGGCCGAAATGAGGAACATTTGGTTCAAGAGGTCGATGTGGCACTGCTCCTGCGTCACGTTTCGACGCGCGAACATTCTTTTCTGCGTGCTGATCATCACCTCGACTGGCAGCTCCGTGCACTGGTTGAAGGACCGGGCGTAGTTCGTGAAGCTCGGGACGTTCCGCGTCACAAAACCGTAAACCATCGAGCAGCTTCCGATGGTTTTCCCGGTGAAAATGCTCGTATTAATGGCGGTCTTGGCGTAGTCGCCGATGATGCACCCGTGGAACTGCATCGCCGTGGCGACGCGGCCGTCTTTGTACTGCATCGAGACGCTCCCGTACGTGTTTTTCAGGTCGCTGTTGCACGTCCCGGCGCCGAGGTTGATCCAGCTCCCGAGGTACGAATGACCCAGAAAACCGTGGTGCTGTTTGTTCGTGTACGGCTCGATCGAGGAGGCTTCCACCTCACCGCCGACTTTGGTCGTGTGGGCGAGTCCGACCTCCTCCTTCAGCGCGGCATGCTCGATCACTTTCGAGTTTGGGCCAATATAGACCGGGCCTTTCAGGAAGCAGAACGGACCGATGGACGCGCCCTCATCGACGAGGATCGGCCCCTTCGATGTGTCGGTCACGAGGTACTCGCCCAGCTTGACCCCCTCGCCGACGAAAACCCCCTCGCGGATCTCGGTCCATTTGCCGGAAGTCCAGCGTTTTTCGGGCTTTCCTGTCAACGCCGGCACGGTATGCTTCAGGCGGTAAGCCAGATTTCGGGCGAACAATTCCATGTGATTCCGAACCACATCGTGCGGATAGTCGAACAGTTCAAAAGGATGGTCATATTCCTCAGGGCATTTCTTTGCCGCCTGTTTTAAATTGATTGGCAAGACATCTGTTTTTAAGGATGTTTTAATTCCTTTTATCGCTTTGAGAAGCTGCGCAGCGGGCAAACAGACACAAGCTGGAATATCCTGCCAAAGGTAAAAAACAGGCGCGCCTTTTTTCATGCACTTCTTCAGAAAAGGAATGATCCGAACATCCGGGACCATCCGCGCGTTGACAAGCAAAACGTTTTCTTCAGGGGCAGACGATTCCAGTTCCCAGCAAACCTCGGTAATTCCGAAGCAGAACCGGGAATCCGGATACTCATAGCTGGAAGTTGCTTCCAGGTACGGCCTGCAAAGAAAAGAAATCGATTCCGTGTCGAGCTGGTTCAAAATGTCCAGCAGACGCATTGTTCCGCAAGTGATCGCGAATGCGGGTCGGCCCATCGTGATCGGGTTCAGTTCCCAAACGGCGGAGTCTTCAAAAACGACTGTTTTCATATTGAGCTTCTTTCGATAAACAAACGCTTCATCTTGATGTTTTTTCAAATTGATTATACGCTAATTTTTGATCTTGCGAAAGTGTTAAACCGGGATTTTTGTGAAAAATGCAGAAAATTTTCTTTTTTTTCCTTTTTTAACCTCTGAATAGTGGTCTGGGGGGGGTGGACAGAGTAGTAAAGTCTGGTATGATTAATTTTAGACCAGATAAAATATTGCCGAAACCTAGAGTGATATTTTGTTTTCAGGGACACTGTAACCGGGAGATTTTAAATGTCCAAAATTTTGTGTCTGTTTTCACTGGGGCTTTCCGTCATCTTGGCCATCCTGTTCATCCTTGATTTGAGCATTGGAATTCCATTTAACAAAGGAAGCATCTTTTTTGATGTAGTTTTCCTTGTTGCGTCACTGGTCATTGGGACCCTTAGCTGGTTTACATACAGGGAACAGTAAAAGCGAAGTCAATCGTGACGGTTTCGCCTAAACAGGACCTTCACCATTTTATGGAGAATTAAAACATGAAGAAGTTATATGCGTTTGCCACGCTGGCGATTTCTTTGGGCCTGCTCTTTCTGGCGGGCTGCGGCCAAGGCAAAACACGTGAAATCATGAACGTTTCCTATGATCCGACTCGTGAATTGTACGAAGCGTATAATCAGAAATTCATCGAACACTGGGCCGAGAAAACCGGCGAAACCGTTTCTGTGGACCAGTCAAACGGCGGTTCCGGCTCGCAGGCCAAGAAAGTCGCCGAAGGTTTGGAAGCGGATGTCGTGACCCTTGCTCTGGGGTATGACGTCGAGTTGATCGGTGATTCCATTCCGGGAGCTCTGTCGGAAAACTGGATTAAGGAATTCCCGAATAACAGCTGCCCGTACGTCTCGACGATCGTTTTCCTCGTGAAAAAAGGAAATCCGAAGAACCTAAAAGACTGGGGCGACCTGGCCAAAGACGGCGTGGAAGTGATCACGCCCAACCCGCGCACGTCCGGCGGTGCCCGCTGGAACTACCTGGCGGCCTGGGGCTGGCAGTTGAAGCAGGACCTCGGGACCCTCGACTCGGCGTTCCTGAACGACCCGGCCAATGCCGAAAAGGTCAAGGATGCGAATGAAAACGCCTACGAGCTGGTGAAGAAGATCCACCTGAATGCGAAAGCCGCCGGAATGCCGGAAGGAGCGCGAGGTGCGACGAACCTCTTCGTGCGTGACGGCGTGGGCGATGTATTGCTCGCGTGGGAAAATGAAGCGATGAAAACCGTCTATGGTGACAAAAACGACCAGTTTGAAATCGTGTATCCGTCAGTCTCCATTGTGGCCGAGCCGTCCGTAGCATTGATCAACACGACGGTGGACCGTAAGGGAACACGCGACGTGGCGGAAGAGTACCTGAACTATATGTACACGGAAGAAATTCAGAAACTCGTGATGGAAAATTTCTATCGTCCGAGTGAAGAAAAACTTCTCGAAGGCAACGACCTTTTCGGGAAAGTGGAGCTTTTCCGTATTCAGGACGTTTTTGGCTCCTGGAAAGATGTGCAGGAAAAGCACTTCTCGAACGGCGGCATTTTTGAAGATATGATGAAAGAATAAAAAAATGAATAATGAATAACGAATAATGGGTTAAAGTCTTTCTCCTCATTATTCGTTATTCGTTATTCATTATTCATTAAAAAAGTTATGTTCCGACGACATCCAAAACGCGTCCTTCCTGGCTTTCGCATCTCCATGGGGTTGACGCTGGTTTATTTAAGTCTTCTGGTGCTGATTCCCTTCGCCGGTCTGATTCTGAAGGTTGGCGGAATGAGCTGGAATCAGTACTGGTCGATTATTTTCTCTTCACGTGTCCTTGCCGCATTTCGTCTGACGTTTGGCGCTTCGTTTTTGGCCGCGTGTATTAACGCCTTTTTCGGGTTTATCGTAGCGTGGGTACTGGTCCGATACAAGTTTCCGTGCCGCCGGCTGGTGGACGCGATGGTGGACCTTCCCTTTGCGATGCCAACGGCGGTTTCGGGTGTGGCGCTGCTCACCCTCTACAAACGTCTTGGACAGCTTATCGGAGTGAAGATCATTTTTACCGAATGGGGTCTTTTGCTCGCGCTGACGTTTATCGGCCTGCCCTTTGTCGTGCGTACGCTTCAACCGGCCATCCAGGACATAGAAAAGGAACTGGAAGAAGTTTCCGCCAGTCTTGGCGCGAATCGGTGGCAGACATTCTGGCGGGTGATTTTTCCGTCTCTGCGTCCGGCATTGATCACCGGTTTTGCCATGGCGTTTGCGCGTGCGCTGGGGGAGTATGGCTCCGTCGTCTTCATCGCGGGTACAAGCCTTCCGATCGTTTCGATTGAAATCGTGAAAAACCTCCAGGGTGGCCAGGAGGACCTGATGGTTGCCGTCGCGATCGCCACGACGATGCTCGTCGCCTCGTTCGTCATCCTGTTCTGCATTAACTTCATGCAGATCTGGATGAACAGGAGATACAGCGACGAATAATTATGAATTCAGAATTATGAATGATGAATTGATCAGATGCTGGTCGGTTTGTGATTCGTAATTTCTAATTCATAATTCGTAATTCATAATTCATAATTTGAAAAAATGTCCATTTCCCGACAAAATACCGATGAACCGCCGTTTGTACGTTACCTGCTCATTACGGTAGCGATCACGTTCATGGCGCTTTTCCTCCTTTTACCCCTGATTTTGGTTTTTTACTGCGCGTTTGAGGAGGGCTTTACTACGTATTGGGGAGCATTGACCAGCCGCAGAACCATCCGTGCGATCGGTGTCACGCTTCTGACCGTTGGTATTGCCGTTCCGATCAACGTTCTGTTCGGGATCATGTCCGCGTGGTGCCTTGGAAAATTTAACTTTTGGGGCAAGAGCCTGCTCATTTCGCTGATCGACCTTCCGTTTGCCGTCTCGCCGGTCATCGCGGGTCTTCTTTTTGTCATTCTGTTCGGGATGCACAGCATTTTCGGCGACTGGCTGATGGCCAATTTCGGGATCAAAATTCTGCACACGACCACTGCGACGGTCATCGCGACGATGTTCGTGACGTTCCCGTTTGTGACCCGTGAACTTCTGCCGACAATGCAGGCGCAAGGGTCTGAGGAAGAACTGGCGGCGCGTGTGCTTGGTGCGAATGGCCTGCAAATCTTCTTCCGGGTCACGCTCCCGAACATCAAGTGGGCGCTCCTTTACGGTGTGGTGCTCTGCAACGCACGAGCCATGGGTGAGTTCGGCGCGGTGAACGTCGTAAGCCACGGAGGAAAAAACAATACGCTCTCCCTTTTGATTTACGAGACATACCAGTCGGACCTCGTGGCGGCGTTTGCCGTTTCGACGCTTCTGGCTCTCATGGCAATCGTGACGCTGGTCCTCAAAACGTACATTGAAATGAAAACGCAAGACAAATAAAAAGGAATGAACAATGAATAACGAATAACGAATAATGGGGAAAGACTTCAACCTCATATTTAGTATTAATCCCGCTTGAGTTTGAACTCATTCTTTTCATTATTCGTTATTCGTTATTCATTCTTTCATTCAACCCCAGGGGTTGACAAGATGAGTATCGAAGTTCAGAATATCACCAAAACTTTCGGAAATTTCCTGGCCCTGAACGATGTTTCGCTTTACATTAAGACTGGCGAATTGGTCGCACTGTTGGGACCGTCCGGTTCCGGGAAAACGACACTTCTGCGTATCATCGCGGGTCTGGAAGAGGCAGACGAGGGAAGCGGCCCTGTCCTGTTTAATAATTATAACATGGCGAACTCGAAGATCAGCGACCGCGGTGTCGGGTTTGTGTTTCAACACTACGCTCTGTTCCGCCACATGACGGTTTTTGAGAACGTCGCGTTTGGTCTGCGTGTCCGTCCCCGTGAGACCCGGCCCGATAATGGGGAAATTCACCGCAAAGTGCTGGAACTTCTGCGTCTGGTTCAGCTTGATACGCAGGCCAATCGTTATCCGCATCAGCTTTCCGGTGGTCAGCGTCAGCGTGTGGCTTTGGCGCGTGCGTTGGCGGTTGAGCCTCAGGTTCTGCTTCTGGATGAGCCATTTGGAGCGTTGGACGCGAAAGTCCGTGTCGAACTGCGCCAGTGGCTGCGCCGGCTTCACGATGAGATTCACCTGACGAGCGTTTTCGTGACGCACGACCAGGACGAGGCGCTCGAGCTTGCTGACCGCGTAGCCGTTATGAGTGCCGGTAAAGTCGAGCAGTTCGCAACGCCGAACGAAGTGTTCCACAAACCAGCGACGGAGTTCGTGATGAATTTCCTGGGTTCGGTGAATAAATTTCGCGGCCAGATCACCGATGGAAAGGTTCGTCTGGGCGGGCAGTACATCATGGATGTGCCGGAAGACACCGAGGAGGCCAAACTGTTTGTTCGTCCTCACGAATTGATCATTTCGCACACGAAAACACCGAACTGCTTTAATCTCCGTGCCGTGGTGAAGCGGATCCACTCGGCGGGCGCACGTGTTCGTGTCGAGCTGGAAACGCACAGCGGTGACCCCATGACGGCCGAAATGACCCACGCCCGGCTTTCCGAATTGAACCTGGAAACGGGCCAGGAAATCTACGTAACGCCGTGTAACATTCACGTGTTTGGCTCAGACGAACACGCTCTTGAAGAGTAAATTAAGGAAAAGAATTACAAGCTATGACAGCGATGTCACCGTTTCGGAGACAACGCTTACAGGGCTGGTAATGGGTCAGTTTCACCTTGTGCTTTACGGGGTGAAACGAGGGTTGTGTTTTTTCAGATATGATGGTCAGTGGGAATATAAAGCATCCGTCCGCACTGGGAACACGAAACAGCAACGGTTCCTGACACGATTTTCGCGATCTGATCGACTGGGATCGTCGTGTGACAGCCTGCGCAGCTCTGGCGATCGACCGGGGCGAGGCAGTCAAATTTCTTTTGATTGAAAAGCCTTTGGTAAAGCATCCGATGCTCACCGTCCAGTTGAGCTTCCAATTTTCGGAAATCGACTTTCAGCCGCCGGATCTCTTCCTCCGCACTTTCGCGGACTTCCTGCGTCCTGGACTTCATATCGGTCAAAAGGTCCTGCGTAGCCTGGAGATTTTTCCGGGCTTCTTCTGCTTTGGCGTTCAGTTCGTCCAGATACTCAAGCCCCTCCAGAATTTCATCGGAAAGTACTGCGTTGGCGGCCTCTGCAGCGGCGATTTGGTCACGCAGACTGTTAAACTCGCGCGTGTTTTTTGCCTCGTCCTGCATTTTCTTTTTACGCTCGATACCCTTTTCGTTTTCTTCAAGCATAACCTGCTTGCTGTCCATGAGAATGCGTTGGTTCAGGGCGGCTTTGACGGCCTTTTCCTGAATTGCCTGCATTTCAGCGATACGCTGTTCGGTACCGTGGATACGGCGAAGGCCGCCGTTTACTTGCTCCATCAGCTCTGCAAACTGCTTGTGCATACGGTGAAGCGATTCTAAAATTGGATTAAAGTTGGCAGCTGATTCCATCTTGATTTCGGCGGGACGAAATATGTCCTCAGAAGGGGTGATTTCTTCCTCAAAAAACTTTTGAATCCCGGATTAAATCCGTGAATCTTTAATTCCGCAGGCGATCAAAGATCGTCGTCATCCTCATCAATCTGGCGGCGGGAATTCCGGTCCGTCGAAAGAACCTGACGGAGCAGGGCGGAAACGTCCTCAAACCTGGAATCTGCCGGCGAGGTTGGCGTGCACTGAAGTACCGCACCGTGCCCTTTTTTGGGAAGTGAAAGCAATAAACTGGAAACGGTCTGAATGTCACCTTCACTAATAACGATTCCACGACGCCCGTTCGGATCGGGTTTACGCGAGAACGTTTTGCTTGCGATGGCAAGGAACGTCACAGAAGAGTCCAGACGCTGAAGTGTAAGCTGACGGCGGACGAATTCCTGGCGCTCGTCATTATAATCATCCATTTTCCCATTTGAGAACATGTGAAGGCCAGGGCCAATTTCCTGCATGGAGATTTCCGAGCCGCCGTACACAATGTAGCCGTGATTCGCGTCTGCGCAAATGTAATTCACACCCGCGTAATTGCCGGTTTGAAGTTCTTTCAGAGCCATTTCTGCAGCTTCTTTTGGATTACGGTAATTCAGCATTTCACGGCAGAGCAGTCCGCGGGAACGGGGATTAAACGGAATATCCCGTTTTGGGCGATTCATCGTACACGCGAACATCCCGTGTTGATTGACTCCAAACCATGTTCCGCCGGAGCGGCGATCGATTCCGCAGATAACACGAGGGCAGCCGGATTGAATACGTGGCGCCTGAGAGGGACGATCCGGATTTTCCTCACGATTATAAGCCACAAGAATCGGAGAATCCGCTGCCACCTGGTACTGAAAAGCCATTACACTCATGATTTTAACTCCCTAAAAAAGAAAACAAATTCCATACTGTCTTAATTTTACCATAATTTTAAAAAAAAGAAACCCCCCCATTTGGGGGAATTTCTCTTTTTGTGATTTGCCTGTTTTTTTGAATGGTACAGAATTGTAAGTCTAGTTTCGTTCCAATGCCTCGCGCAGAAATTTCCCGGTCAGTGAGGCAGGATTTTGGGCGATTTCTTCAGGTGTTCCAACCGCGACAACACGGCCTCCCAAGTCACCAGCGCCAGGCCCCAAATCAATGATGTAGTCGGCGGATTTTATCAGCTGAATATTATGTTCGATCACGATCAAAGAATGTCCTACCGAGATCAGGGCGTTGAAACAATCCTGAAGCTGAACCACGTCAGAAAAATGCAATCCGGTCGTCGGCTCATCCAGAATAAACAGACATCGGTCTTTTCGGGCAGACCCCATAAAAGACGCAAGTTTTAACCGCTGAGCCTCACCTCCGGAAAGGGTTGTGGCAGACTGACCGAGCCGAATGTAATCAAGCCCTACTTCTTTTAGTAACTTTAACTTGTTTTGGATCCCGCGAGAACCCCGGAAGAAAGTGAACGCTTCAGCGACGGTCATCTCCAGAACCTCTGCGATGTTGCGATTCCTGTAGGTTATGTCGAGGATCTCCTTTTTGTAGCGGGTTCCGTGACATTGGGCACACTTCATGTAAACGTCCGCGAGGAACTGCATATCGATCGAGATACATCCATCCCCGTTGCAGTTTGGGCATCGGCCTTCCTCGGCGTTAAAACTGAAATGGCCAGCAGTGTAATTTCGTTTCCTGGCCTCTTTGGTGTCAGCGAATAGGGCGCGAATTTCGTCGAAAGCCTTCAAATATGTCACGGGATTACTGCGAGGCGATCGGCCAATCGGGGATTGATCGACCAGAATTACATCATCGACTTGACCCGCTCCGAGAATTTCACGAAATGGAAGGGGTTTTATGCTTGAATCATGTTGATGAAGACGCTGGGAAAGAGCAGGGTAAAGCGTTTTTTCAACAAGCGTGCTTTTCCCGCTTCCACTTACCCCCGAAACGACACACAAACAACCAAGAGGAAAGGAAACATCCGTGTTTTGAAGATTATTTCCGCTTGCGCCATGAATATGAATCCAGCCGGACTCTGTGGGACGGCGTTGGGTAGAAACATGGCCACGCTCCCCTATGAGGTACTGGCCTGTTAGTGAGGATTCGGAGTCCATCATCTCCTGCGGGGTACCCTGAAAAACGATTTCGCCCCCTCGTTCACCTGCGTATTGACCGACTTCGATCACCTGATCGGCCGCGCGGATGATGGATTCTTCATGCTCGACTACGACTACAGAATTATCCCGGTCACGGAGCGTCTCGATCGCGCTCAAAAGCTGAAGCGAGTTGGCGGGATGAAGGCCAATGGACGGCTCGTCGAGCACGTAAAGCATATTCACAAGAGTGGCTCCCAGCGCAGCGGCCAAAGAAACACGCCGCATTTCTCCTCCGGAAAGTGTACGAAGTGTTCGGCTCAGCGTCAGGTATCCGAGTCCAACCGTTTCCAGAAATTCAAGCCGGGAAAGGGCCTGACGCAGAATGGGAAGCCCGACCTGGCGTTCCCAGTCCGTGAACTGAGGGATCAGATTTTCCAGAAAAACGCGCAGATCGCAGACTTTCATCTCGCAAAGCTCTGCGATGTTTTTGCCCTCGAAATCAGATCCTGTGGAGGTTTCGTCATTTGCGCTGGTTTTCGGCATGTCGCCGTGATAGTGTTTCCCGATCATCGTGGCGAGGGCCAACGGTTGAAGCCGTTTGCCTCCGCAAGCCGGGCACGGTCGGTAACTGCGCCACCGGCTAAGAAAAACACGAATCGGCATTTTATACTTGCGCCGTTCGAGCCAGGCGAAAAACCCATTAATTCCTCCGAAATCCGTACCGGCTTCACCATTGAGCAGGAGGTTCATCTCGGTTTCAGTGAGTTGGGAGACCGGAACGTCCGTCCGTAAGCCATGGGACGGTGCCCACTCGATCACTTTTTCCAGCTCGTAGTGATATGCCTGTGTGTTCCAGGGCGCGACAGCCCCTTCCGCAATCGTTTTCTGGCGGTTGGGGATCACCAGATCAAGATCAATGTCGATCGTATTCCCAAACCCCTCGCAGACAGGACACGCTCCCAGCGGACTGTTAAAGCTGAAAAGGCGCGGCTCCGGAACAGCATAATCGACCTTGCAGTGTTCACAGGAAAGCTTCGTACTGTAGTGTCGAATGACCCATGGCTCACCAGCCAGGTCATACGATTGCCAGATCCCGGAAGCGTCGAGGTTTTCTACCTCTTCCAGCGAGATCTGTATGATGAGAGAACATTTTCCCTGACCGTGACTGAAGGCGGATTCAAGCGATTCGCGGATCCGGGACTCGGGCATTCCACCGCTCAGACGGTCTGCAACGCAGTAGAGTTCCTCAGAGTCGAACGCTTTCTGCGCGTCTTCCTCGGAGGGGATCTCGCTGGAAAGGTCCACGATTTTGTGGTTCATCAAAATGCGGATGAAACCTTCTTCGCGCATCGAGGCGAATTGTTCCGCCCACGTGTTTTCTCGCTTTTCGGTGATGTGCCAGACGACGAGGAAACGGGTACGAAGCGGAAGAAGCGCGATGAATTTCGTGACCGTCTCGGAAGTGTCCCGACGGACTTCATGACCGCAGGAGAGGCAGTAAGTGATCCCGATTTTGGCGTAGAGGAGGCGCAGGAAATCATAAGTTTCCGTGGCGGTCCCGACCGTGGCGCGGCTGGATTTGGTTGAAAGGTTTCCCGCGACGCAGATCGCAGGCGGGATCCCGTCGATCAGTTCCGCTTCGGGTTTTTCGAGTTGATCGAGGAACTGGCGCGTGTAGGGCGAAAAACTTTCGATGTACCGCCGCTGGCCCTCGGCGTACAGCGTATCAAGCGCAAGCGAGCTTTTCCCGCTCCCGCTCACCCCGCAAATGACGACAAGTTTTCGATGCGGAATATCCAGATCAATGTTTTTCAAATTGTGGACCGCGACTTTGCGCAGAACGATTTTACCGCCAGTTCCCATTGATTATTTCCTTAATGTACGGGAATCCTGATGAAATACTTACTGATCTTTTGAGGCTTTACATTTTCTCGACGGTCTGGATCCCCAGCAGTTCCAGCCCTTTCTGAATCGTCCGGGCGGTCAGGTCGCACAAAACGAGGCGGCT
>JAFTCU010000135.1 GCA_017454585.1 Thermoguttaceae bacterium
AAATGACGTTTGACCTCTGCCGCCGCGCGTATCAGAAGGAGTGCTCGATCTGCATTCAGGAGTGCCCGTTCGGGGCGATGGAGGAGGTCTGGTCGGAGGAGCAGTACGCCAAGATCCCGACGGTGAACCCCGACCTCTGTACCGGCTGCGGGAAATGCGTCGCGTACTGCCCCGGCGAGCCGCTGCGCGTCTGGGACCCCGACCTCGGCGACTTCACCGGCGGCGACCAAACCACTGGCAAAAAAGCCCTTTCTATTAGTGAGGAGTTAGGAGTGAGGAGTTAGGAGTGGACGCTGGCGCGTAACGTCGCCTGAAGAAAGACTTCAACCCATAAAAAGCCGTAGGCTTTTCCAACTCCTAACTCCTCACTCCTAACTCCTCACTTCAATCGCTCTCCTGGAACGGGATTTTGTTTTCTCTCGCGTACTTTTCCGCCTCGGAGCCTTTCGGCGCGTGGATCGTCAGGTTCGGGCAGTCCTTGAACGCCCACATATCGATCTCTGTCTCAGGGTTGGGAATCACCACGGAGGTCAAAGACGTGCAGCCGCAAAACGTCTGGAGCTTAATTTTGGTCACGCTTTTGGGAATCACCACGGAGGTCAACGAGGTGCAGCCTTTAAACGCCTCAAGCCCAATTTCCTCGTTTCCTTCAGCGATCACCACCGACTTCAAGGCCGTGCAGCCAGAAAAAGCCTCTGCCCCAAACCCGGCAAACCAGTCCAGTTTTCCTCGAATCTCTACCGAGGTCAACGACGTGCAGTTCTTAAACGCGTGAAATTCGATGTCCATCACGCTTTCGGGAATCACCACCGACGTGAGGGACGCGCAGCCCTCGAACGCAGAGTTTTCGATTCTCGTCACACTCTCGGGGATCTTCACCGAGGTCAGAAAAACAGCGTGCCAGAACGCCGAATTATCAACGAGCTCCACGCCGTCCGGGATCACCACCTCGCCCGACGCCCCCGGGCAGATGCGGAGAGAATTCTTCTTTTTGGAGATCAACATCGGGCCATGGGCCTGAAGATCGTCCAGCGTCGCGGGAAGGTTCCATTCCCGGATTTTGTCGCAGCCGCGAAAGAGTTTGACGTCCAGGTTTGTCACGGTTTCTGGAATCGTAACCGACTCCTCGTTCAGGCAGGCCAAAACGGTTCGGCCGTCTTTCGTCATCAGGAGTGGTCCCTGAACCTGCAGCTTGGGATTCTTTTTCGCCACTTTCCACTCTTTCAGATTGGGGCAGCCGATGAACGCGCTGGGATCAATTTCAGGCCCGCTTTCACCAAACTCCACCGACGTCAGGGAATCGCATTCGGCAAAAACTTTCTCCCCGATCTTCGTCAGGCTTTTGGGAAACTTGATGGACGTTAAGGAATCGCAATCCTCGAACGCGACGTTTGCGATCGTGGTCACCCCTTCAGGAATTTCGACGGACTTCAGGGATTTGCAGCCCCTGAACGCGCAGAATTCGATCTCGGTCACGCCTTCAGGGATCACCACGGACTCCAGCGAAGTGCAATCGCAGAAAACGTTCCATTCGATTTTCTTCAAGCTGGCGGGGATCACCACCGATTTCAAAGCGCTGCAGGAGGCAAAAGCATGGTGCTCGATCGAGGTCATGCCGTCCGGGAGCTCTACCGACGCCAAAGAGGAGCACTTCCAGAACGCGCAAATCCCGATTTTCTTCACGCTTTTGGGAAGGACCACCGACGTCAGTTTTTTGCATCCCATGAAGGTCCAGTCGCCGATCGACCGGACGCCATCCGGGACCCGCAATTCTCCCGTCACGGCCGGATACGCGATGAGCGTTTTCCCATCTTTCGAGAGCAGGCAGCCGCCCTCGGCCCTGAAATGAGGATGGTCTTCCGGAATGATCCAGCGTTTCAGCGACTCGCACTCAACGAACGCGAACGTATCGATCTCGGCCACGCTTTTCGGAATCGCCACCGACTCCAACGCACCGCATCGCCAGAACGTCCTGGGGCCGATCTTCTTCACGCCCTCGGGAATCGCCACCGACGTTAAGGAAGAGCAGCCCTCGAAGGCTTCCTCATCGATAAACTGGACGCTTTGAGGAAGCTCCACCGAGGTCAAGGAACAACAATCCAAAAACGTTCCTTTTCCGATCACGGTCACGCCGTCGGGGATCACTATGGACTTTAAGGACTCGCAGCATTCGAACGTTCTATCCAGAACCTTGACCCCTTTGGGGATCACCAGGGAAGTCAGGGATCGGCAGCCAGAGAATGCCGCGAATCCAATCTCCGTCACGCTTTCGGGAATCTCCAGGGACGTCAAGGAAACGCACTCCTGGAACGCCCATTCTCCAATTTCGGTCACGCTCGGGGGGATCTCCACAGAGGTCAAAAACCTGCACTCCTGGAACGCCTCATTTCCGATCTTCGTCACACCATCGGGGATCCGAAAATGGCCCTTTGCGTTCGGATGTGTGATGAGGCTCTTGCCGTTCTTCGAATACTGGGGCCCCAGAGATTTGCAGCCCTTGAAAACATCCATTCCGATTTCTTCGACCTCATCGGGAAAGACCAGGGAAGTTAACGATTCGCAATCCCCAAATGCGTAGTCTCCGATTTCCATCACGGAGTCGGGGATCTCCACCGACTTTAAGCGTTTGCAGCCCGAGAACGCCCAACCACCAATGACGGTCACTCCATCGGGAATCACCACGCTCGTCAGCGAAGTATAGGCGAACGAACTACCCCCGATCTCCGTCACACTGTCGGGGATCTCGATGGACGTCAACGACTCGCAGCTCTCAAACAGGCCGCACGGAATTTCCTCCAGACCATCAGGAAGTTTCACCGACGTTAAGGAATCGCAGCCATAAAACGCCTCGTCGCCGATTTCCGTCACGGTTTCGGGAATCTCCACGGTCTTTAACGCGCTGCAGCCATAGAACGCCCCCTCGCCGATCGAGGTCACTCCATCAGGGATCACCACCGACTTCAAGGAACTGCAAAACTGAAAGACCTGATCTTCGATCGCGGTCACGCCCTCGGGAATCTCGACGGACTTCAGGGACTCGCAGCCAGAAAACGCCATCGGTCCAATTTCCTTCACACTTTTGGGAATCGTCACCGACGTTAAAGCGCTGCATTCCTGGAACGCCTGAGGTTGGATGCTGATCACGCTTTCAGGAAGCTTCACGGACTTAACGAACCGATTCTGCTGGAAAGCCGTGTCCCAGATGACATTCACCCCATCGGGCACCACGACGTTGGGGTCGGAACCGTTATACCGGACGAGGATTTTTAGCCCTTTATGTTCAGCGATCTTAAAAACGGGGGTTTCAAGCGGCGCGTTTTTCTGGGCCTCGGGCGGAGCCGCGTGACTTTTCGCCAAAAGCAAAAGGCCGAGCAGGAACAGGGAAATCAGCGTGAAACGTGGCATGGTTTGGCGTCCTTTCGGGGTTCAATTCTGGTTCAGGAGTGGAAGATCCGCGGGGACCTCGATCGTTCCTTCCGATTTCTGGGGTTGGATCGTCTGGATCGGTGACAAATTGCCGGCAGGGTTTTCATACGGCCGTGGCGTCATGGTATTCTGGCCGGGAAGAACGAGGCCTTCGCCGTCTTCAGTGAATTGGAGCTTGGCGCCCGGTTTCCCCTGATTTGGCAGCTCGGGCAGTTCAACCAGGCCTTTCACTTCAGGCTCGTCCTCCTGCGGCTGAACGATCTCAACGTTTCCCACGTCGATCGCGGCGGTCGTTCCCTCCCTGGGCACGCGGATCTTCTGGCTCGGGCAGTCTTTGAAAGCGTCGGCGCCGATTTCGGTCACGGTTTCAGGAATTTCCAGGTTTTTTAAGGACGTGCAGCCCGAAAACGTCCCGGGTTCGATCTTCGTCACGCAGGGGGGAATATTCACCGACTCCAGAGCGCCGCAGCCCGCGAAGGCCCAGGGGCCTATTTCCGTCACGGTTTCGGGAATCGTCACGGATTTCACGAAACCGCACCCAAAGAACGCCTTGGAACCGATCACTTCCACCCCCTCGGGAATGACCACGTTCGCGTCGGAACCGAGGTACTTGCTCAGTACCGTTTTGTCTTTCATCCGAAGGATGCCGAAACTGGCCGGGTCGTACGATTTGACCGCGGAGGCCTGGACGGGCGGTTCCTCAACCGGAGTTTCGGCGAGGGGAACGGGCGCTTCTTCGGGTTTCGGGTAAACCTCGAATGGAATATCGAATGTAAACGCGAACCGTTCAGCCTCCGACCCCTTCGGCGCGCGGATAGTCAGTTTCGGGCAATTCTGCAGCGCCTGGTGCCCAATCTTTACCATACTTTCAGGGATCGTGATAGAGTTTAAGGAAACGCAGCCCTCGAATGCGCTGGAGCCAATCACTTTTACTCCCTCGGGAATGACCACGGACTCGAGGGAAGTACAGTCAAAGAACGCGAAATAATCGATGATTGTCACGCTTTCGGGAATCGCCACCGACTTTAAGGATTTGCAGCCCGAAAAAGCGTTTCCGCCAATTTTCGTCACGCCTTTGGGAATCACCACCGATGTTAAGGAGGTACAGTACCCAAAAGCGGATTCCCCGATCTCGGTCACGCCTTCCGGGATCCGGTAATCTCCCGAAGCGGCGGGGCATAAAATGAGCGTTTTGCCGTCTTTGGAGAGCAGGCAGTCCCCGGAGGCTTTGAATTCGGGGTGGTCTTTGGGGACCTTCCATTTTTTCAAAGATTCGCAGCCCGCGAACGCATCCGGGGCAATATCCGTCACGCTTTTGGGAATGGTCAAAGACTTTAAAGAACTGCAGGCGATAAAAGCAAATTCTCCGATCCGGGTCACCGTCGCAGGGATCCTCACGGACTTCAGCTTGCCGCAGCTCTTGAACGCATTGTCGCTGATCACCATCACGCCTTTGGGGATCACCACGGACTCGAGGGAGTCGCAGTCGGCAAACGCAGAAGAGCCGATAAAAGCCACGCCTTCCGGAATCGTCACGCGCCTGTCGGAACCTGTGTATTTCGTGAGGACTTTATAGCCGCCCTTTTCCTCGATTTGAAAACTGGCCGGGTCGTTTTTCGGCTGGCCGCAGCCCCCAAAAAAGAACAAAAGGCCGAGCAGGAACAGGGAAATCAGCGTGAATCGCGGCATGGTTTGGCCTCCTTTCGGGCAAATTGACCTTTTAAATCAAAAAACGAAATCCTTTTAATCCCTTGAATCCGTGGAAATCCGTGTTTAAATAAAAGGGTTAAAGTGGAACGGGTTCGGCGCCTGGAAAGGGAGGTTTCCTGGCCTCCCAATAATTTTTAAATCCCATCAGCCTAAATCCGCCTCATCCGCCTGATCCGCGGGGCCCATTGCGGCCTCGGGTGTTTTCGGAGGGCTTGGGTCTCGCGGACGCTGGGTTTTCCGGGATCCACTTCTACTTCTTGTGGCAGTTCGCGCACTTCTCGCCCAGAGCGTCGTAATTCTTCGGGGAGTGCTTGCGGTCGAAGGCTTCGAGCGTGATGTACAGATTGTACGACGCATCGCGGGCCTGCATACAGAACTCCTTCCACTCGGCCGACGGCTGGTTCGCGGTCAGCGCCTGAAAAATGGCCGCAAGCGCCACGCCGTCCCCGGCCACGGCATCCAGAGCGCGCAGTTTTTCCATCTTCGCGCCGATCTGGCGTTTGTGGAAGGCGGCGGCCTGCATGAGTTCTTTCGTCCCGGCGACCGGCGTGTCCCACGAAAGCAGTTTCGTGTCGTCGGACTTCAGGGCCGCTTGAAGCTCGGTCCAATGGGCGCTGGCCGAGGCGAAATCCCTGGTGGCGCTCAGGGCTGAGGCGGACTGGATGATCCGGGACGCCCCCATTTTGAATTCGGAGTACTGGTCGTGAAGGCCCAGGACCTGACCGAAGGCGGAAATTTCGGCCGCGAGACGGTGAACGGCCGGGGCGTTCTGCTCCCACGAGGCTTCGCCGGCGGCCATCAGCGGGGCCAGTTCGGAGACCGCCCGATTCATCTGGGCGTCCAGCATTTCGACCGGGGCGTAGGAAGTCGCGGTGGCGTCGCCGGGCGTGCGGAGGAAATGCTCCTGCGCGCTCAGGGAGGACGTGAAAACAAAGGAAACGACGAGGATGGAAAGGAAATGCTTCATGATGGAACCAAAGGGGGTTGATGGTTAATGAAAAGAGGAAAAAGGTCGCTTTATTCTCCTCATTATTCGTTATTCATTCTTCATTATTCGTTTTAATTTTACCCCGGGACACAAGTTTTGTCAAGCCCCCAAAGAGGGCGATGACCAGCAGAATCGGGTCGAAAAGTGCGTCGTAGAAGTTGGCGTAAAGACCAAGCAGGAAGAACACAAACGCTCCAACGACGTAAAGCCTCTTTTTCCAGTCGGACGCGATTCCCATGAAAATAAGAGCCGCGCCGAGCGCCAGGATCGGACGAAAACCGCCCCCGTAAAGGAAGTCCGGCAGGAATCCCAGCGAGCTGGCGTAGAGGGTCAGCCCGAAAAGGAGCAGGAGGCCGATCTCCTGAAGGTTCCAGCTGACGAACTCGCGGCCCGAAAGCAACTCGATCAGCCCCACCACCAGAATGAGGGAAAGCGAGTCCGTGATGGAAAAAACGCGCTGCGCCAAAGAAAGCCCTTCCGGGAAGAACGGGCACAAAGCCAGGATCACCACGGCACAGGCCAGTGCCAAACGCCACTTTTTCGGGCAAAAAGGAACCCCCAAGGCCGCGGGAACCAGCAGGGCGCAGGTAAAAATCCCCCAATAAACGGAAAGCGTCATTTTTGCGCCTCCTTTCCGGCCGGGGCCGTGACGGCTTGAATCTTCCGGTACGCGATCCCCTCACGTTTCCACGTGTAGGTCAAATGGACCGCTCCGTCTTTCCCCTGGATCATGAATGGGTAAGAAAATTCACACTCCGGCGTTTTTTCCAGTTCCTGAAGCAAAATCCACTTTTCGAACGTCGGGCCTTCCGAAACCCAAAGGTTCAGCGTTTCGCGTCCGTCTTCGGGATTCCCCACAAGCAAAAACCTCCCGTCGTTCAGTCGAAGCAGCGCCACGGAAGAGTCCTGGTTGAAAATCGGAAGTGGGGGGAGGGAACGCCACGACTCGCCGACATTTTGCGTCTGAGCTGCGGGAATGGGCCCTTTTTCCGGGTTCCGCATGACGGCCAGAGCCTCGTTTTCCGAAACTGCGACCACGCACGGCTGGATGGCCGACGGAGCAGCGATCCTGTTGGTACTCAAAACCTTTCCGTCGGGGGAAAGCCTAACCAGCCGGGCGAATTTCTGGTTGAATTCGTAGTAGATCGGAAGGTCGATCTCACCGTTTGTCAGCGGCAGGGCCGGGCAGCGGACCAGATTGCTCAGGTTCAGGAAGGGCGAAAGGCGCAGACGACTCACGGAGCCGGAAATGAGTTTCCCGTTTTCGTCGAGCAGAGCGTGATTGACGCCGCTCCCTGACCAACCGCCAATCGAGACGGAAACGAAAAAGAGGTGGAGCTTTCCGTCCTGAAAATGAAGGACCGGGTTCCCGAGTTTCCGAATGGAGCGGCCCAGTTCCTTTTGCACCGTTTCACGTGAAACAATGACGACCGGCTCGGACCAGCCCGAAGCAGTACGGAACGCGCCGTAAATGCTGACATCACTTGCCCCTTCGCGAGTACCGCCGAACCAGGCGCAGAAAAGCCGGCCGTCCTGAAACTCCGCAAGCGTAGAGGCGTGGCAGCTGGGCGTGGGCACCGGGATGATCTCGGCCTGGGAAAACCCGGTTTCCGGGGCGATTTCTGAAGGCTCGGGGAGCTGAAAAGGCGCGGGGGTTTGCCTGGACTCGAGCAACTCACCGGCGAGGACCACCAAAACCCCTGCGATCAACAAAAAAATCCGACTCATAAAATTAAACCCTGATTGTGGACCGGATCGTGGAGACCGCCAGGCAGAAAACCGGGATGGTCAGGAGGAAAAGAACGCCCGAAACGAGGTAAATATTCCTCACGCCGGTCCAATAAATGATCCCGCCGCTGACGAGCGAGCTGACGAGCACACCGCTCATGCGGATGGAGGAGGAAAGACCGAAAATCGCGCCGCGTCGTTCCTGGGGCGTGATACCCGAAAGGATCGAAAGCATTCCGGCCTCGAGCCCACCCGCGGCGAGGAAGTTGGCGAACCGGAAGGCGGCGAAAAAGGCCAGACTCGGCGCGGTACTCTGCAGGAACATCGTGACGGCGCAAACCACCAAAACCGGCACCGTGACCCGCTGCGAGGAAAACCGGTCGCAGAGTTTTCCCAAAATCACGCCCGAAAGGACCCCGCCGAACGCCGCCAGGGCGCTGATCCAGCCCGTATGCAGCGCTGTATTTGCCGGGCCGTGGATCCGTTCCACCATCAGCGGAACGTACGGCTCGTCGAACCGGCGCGAGACCGCCATCAGCAGAATGACGCAGAAGCTCAGCCAGACCGAAAGGGAAAGGCCCGACCAGGAATCCTGAAAGCGGATTTTCTCCCCGGGCGGTGGTGGGACGAAATCTTCGTGAATGAACGCGTGGGCTAGGAACCCTGCCGCGAGGAAGAGAGCGCCGCAGGTCAGGATGGCGGCTTCAAACCCGTACAAGTGCATGATCAGGCCGCCAAAGGCGAAGCCGATCAGGTTTCCGCTCCAAATCGCCGTGGAAAGAAGCCCGAGCGCGAAACCCTGACGCTCCTGCGGCGTGTCGGTCACCACGAGCGTCTGGGCTGCCGAGACCGTCCCGGTGAAGGCCGAGACGACGAACCTCACCGCGACGAGCCACGCCGGGCTGGGAGCCAACAGCAGGCAAGGGAAGAGCAATGCGTCCACGTAGTACGCACGCAGCAGCATGATTTTTCGCCCGTACCGGTCCGCAAGAACGCCCCACAGCGGGATAAAGAGGCAGAAGCTCAACATCCCGAAGAACGTGAACGCCGCCATCCACGCCCCCAGCTCGGCTTCCGAAGTGATCCCCCACGTGTCACGGATATATACCGGGACGAAGGGGATCGCCCCGGAGAATCCCGCCATGACGAGGATCTGCGTCAGCCAGACGACGAGGAGGTTTTGTTTCCAACGAGGCATCGATGCGCCTCACTCTTCAAGTTTTTTGATCCAGATGTTCCTGAATCTGGTTGGGCTTTGGTGGTCCTGGAGGAAGAACGGGCCGTAACCGGTCATGATCTGGTTTTCCCAAATCTTGCGGAGGTTCTCCGTCGCACCGTACCGGTAGGGGTGGAACTGGGAGACCGGCTCGCCAAATTCGGCGTTTTCCTGGACGAGCTGCCCGTTAAGCCACGCGGTGATCCGTCCGTTTTGAATGATCTTCCCTTCGTCGTCCCGGCGCGGGGCGTGGTACTCGATCTCGTACGTCTGCCACTCGCCGACCGGCTTCGAGGCGTTCACCTTCGGTGCGCTGATGTGGTAAATCGCCCCGGTCAGGTCCTGGTCGTTCAGCTCGGTCATGTCCGCGGAGTCGTAGATCTGCATTTCGTAATTCCCGTGAATGTACACGCCGCTGTTGCCGTGCGCCTCGGGCTGGACCATGAACTCGACGTGGATCAGCGCGTCGCGGAAGAACTCCGCCGAATAGACGTGATTCGAGCGTACCGGGTTCTGTTCGTCCACCGGGCGCGACGTGGAGATCAGCTCGCCGTTCTCGACGCGCCAGTCGGCTGGCGTCCCCTCCTTCGAGAGGAAGCGGTTCACGAGCGCCCCGTCCGGACCGGTCCCGAAAAGGAGGATCTCCTGCGCCGAGCACATGGAAGTAAGGAAAATGAAGGAAAGCGTGAAGATGAGGGTACGCATTTGGTGAGACCTTTCTGGGAGTGAGGGAGCACGGAAGGCGGTAATGGAGCGCGTAAGCGCGAAATTACGCGTGGGTGGAATGGCCACTTGACCCGGTGCGTAATTCCGGCCTCCGGCCTTCATTACCGCCTTTCAAAACAAAATCTCAAGCGACAAAAACGCATACGCCACCGGGGCGGCCAACAGCAGCGAGTCCAAAATGTCCAACACACCGCCAAAGCCCGGGACCAATGTGCCGGCGTCTTTAATTTCCGCGTCACGTTTGAGGAGCGACTCGGCCAAATCGCCAATCATTCCGAGGAACCCCAAAGCCACACCGTACACGATCCAGATCCAGAGTTTATCAGGTGAACAGGGTCGGCCCACAAGCGGCATAAGCCAGTAAAAACAGGCGATTGCCGTCACAGCGGAGAAAAGGATCGCACCGAAGGCCCCCTCGATGGTTTTCCCGGGGCTGAGGCTCGGCGCCATTTTATTTCTTCCAAACAGACGCCCTACCGTGTACGCTCCAATGTCACCCATTTTGATGATCATGACGTACGTTCCGAGCATACTCAAACCGTGGCAGAGGCGAATCTGGGCCAAAAAGGTCGGCAGAAGACCCACGTACACAATCGTAAAAACCGTATAGCTGAGCCGGACGTTGACGGCTCCCGGACGCGCAAAAACGTACATTTCGCGAGAAAAAGCGATGATGACCGCAAGAGCGAACGCAGAAAGAGCCCAATTCCCGGGTGTCAAATGCTCAAGACGGGTCAAGAGTTCAGAATTTCTGGTTCGAAGCTCTGAGCTGGAAGCGTCTGTTCCCGAAATTTCAGGGCCTGACGTTTGAGTTTCAGGTCCAGAATTCGGAACCTCATTCACAAAGTGTTGGACGCCGAACATCCCCCACGCGCTTGCCGCGATCAGGAAACACCCGAAATACAGCACAAACGGGGCGGGAAAAACGTGATTACAGTTAGCCAAATGAATCATCTCCCGCACTCCGCACACGATAAGCAAAATCAGAAGCGGGAAAAGCGCGATGCCAGGGATTTGCGTCTGACGTTCAAGAATAAAATCGAGAACGCAAAGCCCCAAAATCGAAGCGACTATTATGAAACCGAGCAGTAAACGCCAGCGTAACATGTTTTTACCCTTTTAAACTGGAGAGAAAAAACAAAATGGTGTGCGAAGGCAAAACAAATGATTTGGGAAGGCCAGGTATAAAACCCTGAAATTTCAGGTATTTATTTCACAAATCCCAATCCTGAAATCACCTCTTATTTTCCAATTATAACAAAAATTTTAAAAAGGTCCAGACTTTTCCCAAAAAATTTTCAAGGAGGGACTTGCAAAAAAAGGAAATTCTGTATAATATAGTAGTAATGGAAGTTTTCTTGCCGGCTTGACCGATTTTCAACCTCCTGAAAGACTGAAACCTTTTTCAGTTTATCGACTGTTTCACAAAATTTTTACATTTCAATCCCGTTTCTTATGAAAAAATTCAAGGTTATTTTGGTTTTGTCGCTGCTTTACGCGGCTCTTTTGTGGATTGATTCTCCGAGAATCATAAATCTCATTCAGAATTCCGCGGAAGCTGAGGTCACGGAACCTTCCCGCCGTGATGGAATCATCACCATTTCCGTCACTGACTTGATGAAAAAAGAACACATTTCGGAATGGAGCCTCAATGAAAAACTCGCCGAAAGAACCATTACCGGCTTCCTTAAGGTTCTCGACCCACAGAAACTCTATTTTTATCAGCAGGATGTAAATTACTTCCGTGATCGTCAGCCGTACCTCGGAGAATTGTTCCAGAACGGTGATATTAAGCTGGCTTACGTCATTTTCAAAACGTACCTCAACCGCCTCGACGAACGAATCGCCCAGATGCAGGCCGCGTTGGATCAACCGATCGATTTCACAGTGGACGAAAGCCTGACAATCAAACCGGAACTCCTGAGCAATCCAAAGACCCGCAAAGAGGCCGAGGAACGGGTCCGCCTCCGCGTCAAGTATGACATGCTCCTCCTCCAGGTCGATGACCTGAGAAAAGAGCAAAAGGCTGCGAAAGATTCTGATAAACCAGAAGATTCTGCCGAGGATTCTGAGGCGAAAACCGTGAAAGACGAAACGCCCAAAACGCCCGAAGAAAAATATCAGGCGAATAAAGAAAAACTCCTGAAACGTTACACCAGCTTCCAGAAACGCATGCACCAGCTCGACAACGATGAGCTTTTGGAATTCTACCTGACCGCGATGACGAACTCTTACGACCCGCATTCCAGCTACATGTCGCCGAGCACTCTGGAAAACTTTGAGATTTCCATGAGCCTGGGCCTTCAGGGGATCGGCGCAACGCTTACCTCGGAAGACGGTTATGTCACGGTAAAACATCTTGTTCCCGGTGGCCCGGCAGACAAAGAAGGTTCGCTGAAAATCAACGACAAAATATCCGGCGTGGCTCAGGGGGATGATGGTCCGATGGAAGACGTTGTTGACATGAAACTCGACGACGTGGTAAAAAAGATTCGTGGTAAAGCAGGTACCGTAGTACGTCTGGAAGTAGTTCCTGAAAACGGCTCCGGGAACAAGATCGTACGTATCGTTCGTGCCCAAATCGAGCTGAAAGACTCCGAAGCAAAAGGGGTCGTTTTTGAAGCTGGTAAAAAAGAAGACGGCACATCCTACAAAATCGGGGTGATCAATCTGCCGAGCTTCTACCTCGATATGCAGGCCGCCCGTTTCGGTGAGGGCAAAAGCTCCACCAGGGACGTGCGTAAAATCCTTGACGATTTTACCGCGCAGGGGGTTGATTCGGTTGTTCTGGATCTCCGTAATAACGGCGGTGGTTCACTCCCCGAAGCCATTTCCCTGACTGGTCTCTTCATCGATCACGGTTCTGTGGTTCAGGTACGTGACTCAAATGACAAGGTTCTTTCTCACGACGATCGTACTCGCGGTGTTTCCTGGAATGGTCCGCTGGTCGTCGTCATTAATAAATTAAGCGCTAGCGCGAGCGAAATTTTGGCCGGTGCGATTCAGGACTATAATCGAGGTCTGATCATCGGCGACGCAACGACCCACGGCAAAGGAACGGTCCAGACCGTTGAATACCTCAGCCAGCGTCTGTTCGCATTGAATAATTCCAAGTTCGGCGCTTTGAAAGTCACGATCCAGCAATTCTACCGCCCGCTGGGTGCCAGCACGCAGGAACGCGGGGTCAAATCGGACATTGAGTTGCCGTCCATCACGACCCACATGAACATTGGCGAGTCTGATTTGGATTACCCGTTAGCGTTTGACCAGGTTCCGGCTCAGCCGATCGTAAAATGGGATAATGGGCCAAATCCGGAAATGATCCAGGCCTTGTCTGAACTGTCCAAGGCGCGTATTTCCGATAACGCGGAATATCAGAAACTCATTAAAAAGATCGAATTCTACTGCAAGATCAAGGACCGTGAAACTGTGACCCTGAATCTGGAAAACTTCATGGCCGAACGCGCGGACGTTTTGCAGGACGAGGAGGAAAAACTCGATGAAAAACTTTCCTCTGACGCGAACGAAATCAAACGAGATTACTCGATGGATGAGATTCTCAATATTATGGTGGATTACACCAAAGCGCTGGGACGGAACTGAAGTTCTGATTTCACGACCGTTGTAATTGTTTAAGCGAGAGTCTCGCCCGTGCGGGGCCCTCGCAATATTTTGGAGCTAATGATGAACCGATACTTCCTGCCTTTTTTCTGTCTTCTGTTTTTATGTTCTTTCTCTTACGCTGACGAAACACCATCAAAACTCGAAGAATTCCGAAATGCTGGAATGCCCGAGGAGATTCTGTTCTGCACACGCAAGCCGAGCACGGACGGCCACTGGTACGCCAATGTGGGCTTTTACGCGCAAGCCTGCCAGAATTCTCCCTTTCAGAAACACTCAGGCGGTAAACTCTGCATTTACAACACTAGGACGAAAGAGTGCCGAACCATTTTTGAGGATCCGGAAGGAAATATTCGTGACCCACAGATCCATTACGACTGCGAAAAACTCGTGTTTTCGTACCTCGCCAAGGGGACGAACACGTACAGCCTGTACGAGATCAACCTTGACGGGACCGGCCTGAAGCAGCTCACGGGCGTCGGCGAGAACGATGCGCCTGCGGGGACGACGATTCCAGCGTCGTCAGATCCAGCGCATCCGGGTCTTTCTCCGCAGGGCTGGGACGACATTGAGCCGACGTACCTGCCGGACGACCAGATCGTTTTTTGTTCCACCCGCGCGAAACGTTACGTCCAGTGCTGGGCCACGCAGGTAAACACGCTCTACAAATGCAACGCTGATGGGTCGAACATCCGTCAGCTTTCCTGCAACGTCGAGCAGGATAATACACCGTGGGTCTTGCCCAACGGACAATTAATCTATATGCGATGGGAGTATGTCGATCGGAATCATCTGGTTTACCACCATCTTTGGACGGCGAACGCAGATGGGACGCGCCAGATGGTTTTCTTCGGAAACCAGCACCCGGGCGGGGTTTTTCTCGGCGCGAAGCCGATCCCGGGCACGACGAACAAAGTGGTCGCGACCTTCTCCCCCGGCCACGGCATGAAGGAGCATTACGGCCGCACGGCCATTTTTGACCCGCGCAACGGCCCGGACGATATGCAGTCCATCACGTACATTAGCAAGGAAAACAAACACTCGGACCCGTGGGCCTTTGACGAAAACCACTTCATGGTCGCCGAGCATCAGCGGATCGTGCTCCTTTCCAGGGATGGAAGCGAGGAAACGCTTTACGAGCTTCCGGAAGAACTCGCCAAGGCGGGCTACTGGGTGAACGAGCCGCGCCCCGTAATGAAGCGTCCGCGTGAGCTCCAGCAAACCGACACGACCGACCCCAGCTCCGACCACGGCACGTTCGCGATGATCAACTTTTACCGCGGCCGTCAGGTGCAGGACCTCAAGCCCGGGACAGTGAAGCAGCTCATGATCTACGAGGTGCTTCCGAAGCCGATCAACTTCTGCGGCGCGATGTCGGAGATCACCTCGGGCGGCTCGTTTGCTGTCGAACGCCTCATTGGAACGGTTCCGGTTTCGGAGGACGGAAGCGCGTACTTCAACGTTCCGCCGCTTCGGACGATCCTGTTCTGCGCACTGGATGAAAACGGTCACTGCGTGAAACGGATGCACTCGTTTACCTCGGCGATGCCCGGCGAAGTGACGGTCTGCATCGGCTGCCACGAGGATCGGCTGGAAACGCCTTCTTCGGCTGACCGTGGAAAAATCAACCAGATCATGCGTCAGCCGCCGGTCGATCCGACCCCGGTGGAGGGCGTGCCGGAAATCATCGATTTCGCGCGGGACATTCAGCCGATCCTGGACCGCCACTGCCTCGAGTGCCACAATCCAATGCGCGAGGAAGGCGGTTTCAACATTTCAGGGCATTGGGGGCCGCTGTACAGCATCGGCTACCAGATGATGTCGTGGCGCGAACTGTTCGGCGATAATCGGGTCAAACTCCCCTACTCCGAACACCAGAAATCGAACTTCAAGCCGTACGAGATCGGAACGGGGTCCAGTCGTTTGCTCAAGCTCATCGAGGAACACCACGCGGGCGTGCAAATGCCCGAAAACGAGCAGAAGATCATTCGGTTCTGGCTCGACGCTGGCGCGCAACAGGCGGGGACGTACATGGTGAACTGCTGGGGAGGTTTCGCGTACTGCATCGTCGGCAAGCCGTTCCAGCCCGATAAAGACTGGCCGGAGACGAAGGAGATGGAAGCCGCGATGCGCCGCCGGTGTGACCGCTGCCACTGCCCGACCGAGGCGGAAAAGAAGATCGGCCGTTACGACCTCCCGGCCCAGTTTTACATTAATTACTACCCGTACGAGGTGCACCAGAAAAACATTTACGTCGCGCACCGCCTGAGCGAAGACGGTGGGCGGTACAGCCGCCACGAGGTCTTTGACCTTTCGTACCCGGAACAGTCAAAAGTCCTGACGGGTCCGCTCTCGAAAGAGGCCGGGGGTCGGGGGATCTGCGAGGCGAAGAGCGGCGAAAAGGTTTTCACCGGCGTGAATGATCCGGACTACCAGAAGATCCTCGCCGGCATCGCGCGAGGCCGGAAGTACATTCTGGAAGAGTCGAACCGCTGGTGCATGGCGCTCGATTCGCCGAATAACGGGCCGGACTGCCCGAAACGTTTCGTCCCGCGTCCGCAGTACGTCCGCGAAATGATCCGGTACGGGATCCTCCCGCCTGACTGGGATTTCAACACTCCGGTAGATCCGTGGGAACTCGACCAGAAATACTGGAAATCGCTTTGGTACACGCCGAAAAAAATGAATAATGAATAATGAATAACGAATAATGAGGAGAAAGCGTTAGACCTTTTCATTATTCATTATTCGTTATTCATTATTCGTTCGAACTTTTAATCAATTTTCCATTTTCAAAAAGGTTTCTTTATGGACTATTTATGGTGGTACGTGCCAGTCGCGACGGCGCCGATGCTCATCGCGTTCATTGCGACGGTACACGTTTTTGTTTCGCATTACGCGGTCGGCGGCGGGATTTTTCTCGCGGCTGAGACCCAGTGGGCTCACAAGCAGGAAAATAAAAAATATTTGGACTACCTAAAGAGCCACGCGAAATTCTTCGTGCTTCTAACGGTTGTTTTCGGAGCCATCACCGGGGTCGGGATCTGGTGGACCATCGCACTGGCCTCGCCGCTGGCGACCGAAACGCTCATCCGGACGTTCGTCTTCGGCTGGGGAACGGAGTGGGTCTTTTTCGTCCTGGAACTGGCCGCGGCGTTCTTCTTCTACTACCTGTGGGACCGCCTTTCCCCCCGCAATCACACGATCATGGGGTGGATCTACGCACTTGCGGCGTGGATCAGTCTCGTCCTGATCACTGGGATCACGGCATTCATGCTCGACCCGGGCAAATGGCCGGAACTGACGCAGGCCGGGACGCAGGGGACCGCCTTCTGGGCCGGTTTCTTTAACCCTCAGTTTTTGCCTCAGACGATCGCCCGCACGGGCGCGGCGCTGCTTCTCGCTTCGTCGTACGTCCTCTTCCACGCCTCAATTTTCACGGGTGAGGACGCGGAACTCAAAACGCTGGTGGTTCGCCGTTCGGTCCGTTACATTCTGGCGGGAGTCGCGCTGGCAGTGATCGGCGCGGCCTGGTCGGGAGCGATCCTTTCCGACGCCGCGCGCATGGCGATGCTTCGCGCCGCCGCTCTGAATATCATTCTCGGCGCGGGAGCCGGGGCCGCCGGAATGTTGGTCCTGTTGCTCCTTTTGCTCGTCTGGAAGCCAAAATGGCTCACGCCCGTCGCCGGGGTCGCGGTTCTGTTGGCATCCTTTGGTGTTCTGACGGCCGGTGAGTTCGTGCGTGAAGCCCTCCGCAAGCCGTACGTCCTGGTGAATTGTGTGTATGGGAACCAGATCCACGTTTCGCAGGTCGCCAAGCTGCGCGAGACGGGCCTTCTGGAAAACGGCCGCTGGACCAAAGAGTACATGGCAGAGAAATTCCCGTACGTCGTGGACTCCGCAACCGGGAAATTGAACCTGGATATGGTGAAGCCGGAAGACGCGAACGCGGTCGGCGAGGTGATTTTCATGCACCACTGCAACGACTGCCACGCGCGTACTTTGGGTTATAACGGATTGAGCCTCCTTTCCACCTCGGCGAGAAAAGGCGAGTTGAAAGAGCTTTTGCTCAATCTGGACTCGATGATCTACTACATGCCGCCGTGGTGCGGAACGGAGAAAGAGGCGGAACTGCTGGCCGGCTACCTGGAAAGCATCGCGGAACCGCATCCGGCCGCGGGTTTTGTGGGGACGACGCTTTCAGCGTCGTTGAATGAGGAAGGATCCACTTCCGCCCAATCCTCAACTCAAGCCGCTCAGACTGACGACGCTGGAAGCGTCGTCCCCGAAAAGGAGGAAACTTCTTCCCCTCAAATTCCCATTCAAGCCGCTCAGACTGACGACGCTGGAAGCGTCGTCCCCGAAAAGGAAGGAGGCGCCCAATGACCCCGATCGATATGACTACGCTTCAGCCGCTTTCGGCCCCGGTTTGGTTCATCTTTTTCTTCAAGATTTTGGGTTTTGTGCTGCACTGCCTCCTGATGAATCTCTGGCTCGTGGCTTTGC
>JAFTCU010000136.1 GCA_017454585.1 Thermoguttaceae bacterium
CTCCGGCGTAGGGATTTTCCGGGTCGAAATTGGGCCAGCGCGCCATCCGCTGACGCTCGCCGTCCGCCACGAGGACCTTGAAATCCACGCCGTCAAGCCCCTGTTCCCGGACGTTCGTTTTGAAGATCCCGTTCTTCCACGGGACGAAGTTTTTCAGGACCTCCCCGCCGGTGATCAGGACCTTTTCACCTTCCGCGGCCCGCACGATCACGCGGCTTGCGTACTTTCCCGGTTCGAATTCGATCATGGCCCCCTGCATTTTGCCGAACTCAATGGGTTTTTCGATCGTGTAGATCCCGCCTTTCAGAACGATTTCCACGTCAACACCGCGGTCGGAAAGGATCGGGACCGAGGCGACGGCCCGCTCACGCGTCATTCCATTGGTTGAGGCTCCGTCCGGCGAAACGACGAACGTCCGGGCCGGGAGCTCCGCGCAAAAGAGGAAACTGAAAACGATGAAGGGAAGCAAAAAACGGGTTTTCATGGGGACCTCAAAATAAAAAAAGGACGGTGGGTCAGCCGAGCCGAACACGCTACGAAATTAAAACCATTTTACCCCTCGACGAAAAAATTTCAAGAGGCCCCTCAGTCGGCAAAGGGCAAACCAAAGTTTACGCCCAATTCACTGCAACCCCCAGCGATTACAGGCCCCGCGGATTGGGCGGATGAGGCAGATCAGGGCGGATTTTAAATAAAAAGGGACATTCCAAAACCACCTTCTTCTCCAAACACAAAACCCATTGCACTTCAAACCTTGATTTAAACACGGATTACACGGATTTACAGGATTAAAAGGATTTCTTTTTTATTAAAAAGTAATCTGTGTAAATCCTTTTAATCCGTGAAAATCCGTGTTTAAATCCTGGATGGAAGTGGGATGGGCTTGCGCCTTGGGAAAAGTTTTTTTATTGCCTCGTTTCTTGACGTTTAATCCGCGCTCTTCATCGTCGTGATCCAGAAAAAGACGTTTCCTGCTTCATCGACCCGGGTCTCACGCTGGAGCTGGGCCTGAAACAGGACCGCGTCCAGGAGCCGGCGGTAGGTGAATTTCCCGGGTTTCTGCCGAATCACCACATCGGACGTTTCGATCCCCAACCCGGCCATGGAATTATAGTCGTAAAGGAACGGGACGTCCAGCCGGTCCTGAAGGGAGTCAAGTATGCGCTTGGCGGACGCGCCGTCCACGTTCGCCTCGAAACTTTCGGAAAGCTCGTCCACCGTGGTCCTTGGAGCCGCGTAGCCGACCGGAATCATTTTTTTCGCGTCGGCATTAGGGGCGCTGACGACCCGCAGTGAAATTTTGCCGTCTTCCGAACGTTCCGGCTGGACGCAGTACCCGATGTATCGCAGGACGTACGCCAGGGCCGTGCCTCGCGATACGCCTTTGAGTTCTTCCTCTACGAGGTCTTCCGGGTCGAAGGCCTTTTTCAGGCCGGACGGGACGCGGATAGGGAGCCGAAACGACTGAAGCATCTGTTTGAGGACCAGTTTTCGCGGAAATCCCTTCGTCCGAAAATCGACCGGGACAGAAAGCTCACGCAGAAGCACGTCCTGAGTCCCCTCGGCCGCTTTTTCCTCTTTTTCCTGGGCTTCGGCCTGCTCCATTTCCAGAATTTTTTCCTCAAGGTACGGTTTCACCTGTCTGCTTTCCGTGATGTAAAAACGCCGCCCACCGGTCAGAAGGAGCTGATTGTTCTTCGTGAGCATCCCTGAAGCGGTATAAAAGCCGGCCCCCAGAGGCTGAATATCAAGCACATCGGCACTGGCCCCTGCACGGACCTGAACGCTCTGGAAGCCGGCCCCGCTCAGCTCGCGCCCCCACTGTTGGGCCTCCATGGGCTGAAGCTGACCATCGCAAAAGATTTCCAGCCGAATGGAGATTTTGGTATTTCCGGGCGGGTACTGAGCTAAGAGGGGATTCGTCCCGGCAAGAGTTACGATCCCTGCGAGAAAAATCAGGAAAAATGGGCGAACTTTTTGGATCATGTAAAAACTCCTGAAATTTTTGTTAAAGTCTGCGGTTTTTTTCGACGATAACAATTACAGAGGTACTTAAAGGATTTTCGGATTTAGGGATTTTCCTGAATCCATTCATTAGTCATAGCACAAGGAGGTGGCGAATGCGCCCTCTGTACGGAATCATTTTTGCGGTTTGTTTGTTTGCCGCGCTTGCGGCCACGGTCGGGTGCCAGTCCTACATCGGCGGGCAGACGCTTCCGAGCGGTTACTACCTTTCGGACGACATTCATTACGCTTCGCCGGGTCCCCGCAACAATCTGCAGAACGAATCGGCGAAACTGCAGGAAGCCAAATAGAACCAGAACGGATGGTTGAAAAAACCGTAACGGGCTGTATGCCACATCAGGCCCGCTTCAGTACATAATTTAAACACGGATCACTCGGATTTGCAGGATTCCATGGATTTTTTTGGAAAAGGGTTTTACTCTTTTTAAAAAAGTCTGCGTAAATCCTTATAATCCGTGAAAGTCCATGTTTAAATGGACTACGGAAGCGGTGTGGCGCTGTATTGGATCGAAGGCTTCGGGGCGGGTTGGTAACATTTCAGGTTGAGGGCTTTGATGGAAAACTCAAGTTTAATGAGTCTGGACGCGATCCTGAATTACGTACTGCTCATGACCGGAATGTCCACGATTTCAGGCGCAGGAGCCAAACTGCTGGTCCCCGGTATGAAACTCCAGGGTATCCTTTCCACGTTCCTGCTCGGACTTGTTTCCACGATACTCAGCGGTCTGATCCTCAAGCATTTATATCAGTACTGGTGGGATATTACCGATTTTAATCCCTTTCAGTTCTGTACTCTCGTGCTAAGTATCGTACTTGGCGCGGTAGTACTTTTTCTGTACCGCTGGATCGCGGGATTGTTCGGTCGCTAAAGCCCGGCCTCTAAAAAACTGAAAATCTTTCTTCATCATAATTCTTATTGACAAAAAATCAAGTAGACTTGACCCTCTGCCCCCCCAAAAAAGAAAGTTTTTTAGAAAAAAAACAGAAAATGCTTCTCTGTAACTTGACAGGCAAGGACCTGGGCGCTCCGAATCTGATAGCGCAGAAAACGTCGTCCCTCTAAATTAAGTTCAACCCCTTGACAATCGATTTACAGTGGATTATAATGTAATCAAAATGTACCTGTAATTGTATTAATCCTTCCTTCAAATTCATTCCTCAAGGAGAATACCATGTCTTTAACTCGCCGTCAGATTTTGAAATCGGCCCTTTTTGCCGGAGCCGCCGCAACGTTCGTCCCGCGCCATTTGCTCGGGGGTGAAGCTGGAACCGCGCCCAATGACCGCGTGACCCTCGCCGGGATCGGGATCGGTGGGATCGGTCACCCTCAGCTCAAAGACGCTCGGGATGCCGGGTTCCAGGTCGTCGCGCTGTGCGACGTGGATGACGTCCACGCGAAAAAGACCTACGACGTTTTCCCCGAGGCGCGCAAGTACCGGGATTTCCGCGATCTGCTCAACTCGGAAGGCGACAAGATCGACGCGGTTTACTGCGGCACGCCGGACCACACGCACGCCATCATCCCGCTCGCGGCCCTTCGGGCGAAGAAGCACGTCTGCTGCGTGACGCCCCTCACCCGCACCAGCGAGGAGGGGCGAGCGGTGC
>JAFTCU010000137.1 GCA_017454585.1 Thermoguttaceae bacterium
AAGACGACTTCGGCGTCCTCCAAGCCCAGAAAGACTGCTACGTCAATGGCGAAGGACCGGAAATGATCTGCGCCGTCGCCTCGAACGGAACGTTCACCGACGTTTTCCCGGAATTCGCCGGCCGGTGGGTCAAAGAGGCCGACAAAGACATCATTAAGGTCCTGAAGGAAAACGGGCTTCTGTTCATGCAGGAGCAGTACCTGCACGAGTACCCGTTCTACACGCGGTCGGACGACCCGCTCATCCAGTACCCGCGCAAGAGCTGGTTCATCAAGACGTCCCAGTTCAAGGACTCGATGCTCGCCAATAACGCGAAGATCAACTGGCTGCCCGAGCACATTCGGGACGGACGTTTCGGGAATTTCCTCGCGACGAACGTGGACTGGGCGCTCTCCCGCGAGCGTTTCTGGGGTACGCCGCTGCCGATCTGGGTCTGCGAAAAGACCGGGAAGATGGAAGCGATCGCGAACTACGACGATCTGATGGCCAAACCCGGCGTCTCGGGCATGGAAGTCTGGCTCAAGGCGAAGGCCGCCAACCCGGAACTCCCGGAAGACCTGAAGGTCCACAAACCGTACATCGTCGAGATCACGTACGACTCCCCGTTCGGTGAGCTGAACGAGGACGGGACTGTTCCGCGGATGCGCCGCGTGCCGGAAGTGATCGACTGCTGGTTCGACTCGGGCTCCATGCCGTTTGCGCAGTGGGGGTACCCGCACAAGCCCGGGTCCGAGGAAGAATTCAAGGCACACTTCCCGGCCGACTTCATCAGCGAGGCGATTGACCAGACGCGCGGCTGGTTCTACAGTCAGCTGGCTATCAGCACGCTGCTCTTTGGCGACCACGCGGCCAATCAGGGCGACACGGCGTCCCGCGTCCGCACGTACCCGCACCCGTTCAAGACGTGCGTGGTGCTTGGCCTGATGCTCGCCGAGTGGTGGGAAAACAAAGGGTATAAGGACCCGAAGGACCGGCAGATCTTCCTCGAAGAGGATGCCGCGAAAGCCGCTCTGGGTGCGAAGAATTATGAGCACAAAATCGGCAAAATGTCGAAGTCGCTGCACAATTACCGCTCCCCGAACGAGATCTTCGACAAATACGGGGCGGATGCGCTGCGGTGGTACTTCTACAGCAATCAGGCGCCCTGGAACGCGATCATTTACTCCGAGCGGGCGATCGCCGAGTCGATGCCGGCGTTCACCGTGAAACTTTGGGACACGCTGAAGTTCCTCGTCGGGTACGCGAACAGCGACGGCTTCGAGCCGGAAAAGTGGCTTCCGGGTGACGCCGGTCAAATGACGCCGGACGTTCTGAAGAACGCGAAGAATTACCGCCCGATCGCCCAGCGCGCCGAGCTGGACCGCTGGATCATGAGCAAGCTGAACTCGCTCAACGCGCTGGTGATCGACCGTCTCGACGCCTACGACAATTACCCGGCCGCGACTGCGATCCTGGAATTCGTGGACGCACTGAGCAACTGGTACATCCGCCGCTCGAAAGAGTCGATCTGGAGCAGCGACAAAACCGACGCCAACGTCGAGAAATGGGACACTTACTGGACCCTCTACGAGTGCCTCATCACCCTTTCGAAGATCATCGCCCCGTTCGTGCCGTTCATGGCGGAGCAGATCTGGAACTCGCTCGTGCGTGAGCCGTTTGGAGCACGTGCGGTGGAAAGCGTTCATCTGTGCGACTACCCGACTCCGGACGAAAGCGCCATCGACGCGGTTCTGGCCGAGCGGATGGACCTGATGCGCGAGATCTGCTCGCAGGGGCACTCGGCGCGTCAAAACGCCAGCCTGAAAGTGAAGCAGCCGCTCTCCGGCGTCGATATCGTGCTGACGGAAGCCGCCCGTTCGGCCCGCGAGTGGCTGACGGCGCACGACGCACTGATCCGGGAAGAGCTGAACGTGAAGGAGATCCGCTTCACCGAACGCGCCGACGATTACGTTTCGTACACGATCCTGCCCGACCTGAAGAAACTCGGGAAAAAGCTCGGCAAACTCCTGCCGGTGCTGAAGAACTGGCTCACGACGGCCGACGGCGCCGCGCTGCTGGCCCAGATGGAACGGGATGGTCAGGCCCAGATCGAGCTGGACGGACAGAAAGTCGCGTTCGCCGCCGATGAGCTGATCATTCGCCTCCAGGCCAAAGAAGGGTTCACCGCCTCGCAGGGGAAGAATTCAGTCGTGATCCTGAGCACGGAACTCACGCCGGAACTGATCGCCGAAGGGAACGCCCGCGAGATCGTCCGCGCGATCCAGAACCGCCGCAAGGATCTGAACTGCGCGTACGCCGACCACATTCGGGTCTGCTTCGAGACGGAAGACGCCGGGATGCTGGAAGCCGCCAAGACGTTCAGCGAGTACATCTGCGGCGAGACGCTGGCCGACACACTGGTCTTTGAGCCGACCGCCGACTTTGCGAACGCAGAGACGGTGGAGCTGAAACTCGCCGGGATCGACGTGAAACTGACCGTGGTGAAGTAAAAATACGGAGGGCCGGTGTCCTCGGTGGTCAAGTTGGCAAAAAGCGTAATGCCATTAAATTGACCGGCGAGGACGTCGGCCCTCCGGATCTATGGTGGCATTACTGCCACCGCTCGCCTTTATTCCAGCGTGATGCCCATTTTCTTCTCGGACATCCAGAATCCCTGGAAAAGAAGCCCATTATCGACTTCATACAAATAGCCACCTGACGGGAGGAAGTAAGATTTTACTTCTTCATAGTCCGGCAAGGACGAATTATCGAATTTGTCTAAATCGTCTTTGATGTTCTGATTGGCGCGGAAGAATTGATCCAGCAGCGAGGAATACATCGCGGAGCTTTCCGTCCACTTGCCCTGTTTGGCCATTTCGTACGAGTGCTGACGTTCGATCGCATTATTATCGAAATGGAAGGAAACCGGCTGCTTGTCTTTGGCTTTTTTCTGAACTTCCGCCCATACCTTTTTGTAAATTGCATTTTCGGATAACGGTTTCTTGCCATCCTTAATGGCGGATTTCAGATCATCAATATAATCCGACTGAGACGCAATGATCAAATAGCCATCCCAAATGGTAACCGTTGGCTGGCGGAAGCGTTTTCCAGAGGCGCTTTTTTCCTCTGCAAACTCATCTTCGGGCTGACTTTCCTCTTCGACCCGTACCCAACGAATATCCTCTCCTTCGGAAACAACTTCAAAATTCTCCTCGCCTCCCAGGAAACGATCGAGATTCTCTCGCAGTTTCTTCTCATCATTGGTCGGTATCATGAGCATATAACGTTCACCGTCAAGGGCTTTCGGGTCCACATTGGCAACGGTAAAAATGACTTTGTTCCCTAACAGACCGACGATCTCTTCCCGCAGATCGATCATCGGGCCTTTCGGATCATTTTTCAGACCGTCCAGAACGTCTTCCCACACGGATTCACGGTCTTCTCCGAAAATCGCGTCCACCAACGGTCCTACATTATCGAACACACTGAGCGCATCCACGTTTACGATCTGGATCCCGCCAATATCCTCCGTGATCCAGTCAGGAATATCCTTATCGGCATTTTTGTCAAAAGCAACCATCTTCAGGGATTTTTGAGGCGCATCGGGGATATAGGCAAAAATGCGCTGAGTCATATCATATCCCTGATTCACGAACGTGATCACTCCACCCACGGCTTTGATCCCATCGAAACCGGCATTGCTGAGGATGGCCGAGATGTCTTGCTCTTCTTCAGCCGCAGGATCAAGTTCAACAGCGATCATACGCTGAATTTCCATCGTGGCAATCGGATCCACGTACCAGATAATATCCGGGAGTTTTTTATCGGAACCGACCGCCTGATTGAGGATTTCGATATAAGAATCTTTTTCACCCAAAGCCTCAACATACGCTTCAGGGTCTTTCTGGAGTTTCGCGATCCGCCCCAGAATATCTTTAACAAGACTTTGCTGGTTTGACGAGAACAGGATCTCACCCCACAAAACGTAATACGCTTTGCTGAGTTCACCCGTTTCCTCGTTTTTCATCGTCAGAATATGGATTTCACTATTGAGAGCTTCCTGCTTTTGATAGTTTCCGCCATTTTCAACGACACGATCTGCGATTTTTTTCAAAACTTTTTTGGTTTCAAAGGTTTTGTCGCCGACGTTAACCACCAGAACAAGACCGTAGCTTTCATTTTTAATTTTCTGCGTGGAAATGGCGATTTCAGAATCGGTCATTTCAATGATTTCTTCCATCGAAACCCCCAGCCGGTTTTCCAGCGTGGAGAATATTTCAGAAAACTGCTTGCGGAACAGCTTGGTGAACTCGGTCATATCTTCGCGAGCCATCATTTTTCCCATGGCGGTCTTGTCCCAGGATTCATCCAGAGCGTGAATGTCACGAATGGAAATGAAAGATGCGGCAGACTGAGGAAGTAACAGATCCGCTGAAATGAATGCGCCTTCTTCATTGGGCGCTTCCGTATTGGAATCCTCTTTCGCGAGTACTGAAACTCCACACAACAAAATGGCCAGGAGACTCACTACCCTAAGGAAAAATAAACTGGTAACGTTTTTTTTCATAATGAACCCTTTATGAAAAATTAATTTCAGCATTTCCTGTCATTCTCTTCCTTCGCCTGACAGAAATGCCAAAAGGGGTTTAATGTGCTTCCCCCTTGTAACTCACCAAACAAAAGGTGGTTCTCAAGTCCAGAGTCATAAGGGGGCACAAGTATATAATTTCCCATAAAATATATACTTTTTACCGATTTTAATATTTTCGGCAGATTTTCCGAGGAAATTTTTTCAAATTTTATTCTTTGTTAAATTTTTTTGAAAAAAAACGAGACGACTTTGTTTCTGATTCGTCATATTTAATGGAGCAGGGGACTGATGCCGAAGCCAGGAATGAAAATTTGGGGAATCTTGTGGATTTTTCCAAAAAATTTTCCCCCGACCCTTGAAATTTTCGTTTCTTTATGTTAAAATTCAGAAAATAAAAAGTTTAAGAGAAAGGAGACGTTTATGGATTCTTTTTTCAATTTGACTCCCACTCTCAATCAAATGTTATGGTTTTGGGGCATCGCGATCGTGTTTTTCGCCATGGTCGAGATCATCACGCCCGCACTGGTCACTATTTGGTTTGTGGTTGGAGGTCTTGCTGCGCTGATCGCCGCGCTCTGCGGAGCGTCCCTTGTCATACAGCTATCTATTTTCCTGGGCGTTACGGTTTCGTTGCTCATCTTTTGCCGTCCGATAGTAAAAGATTTGCTGAAGGTCAAAACGGTCGCGACCAATGCCAGTACTTTAATTGGTCAAAAAGGAGTGGTCATTGAAGCGATTAATAACATCCGGTCGAAAGGATACGTAAAAATCAGCGGTCTGGAATTCCGGGCGAAATCAGTCAACGATGAGGAAATTCCGGCAGATTCCATCGTTCTGGTGGAACGAATCGAAGGAAACACTTTATACGTAACCAAAGTCTGAAATCTGCTTTCAACTGTATTCAACCTTTGTAACCATAATACGAAAGGAACCTTAAAATGGATGGTGGAACAATCATTGGAATTTGTTGTACTTTGGCGTTTATACTGGTCGTGATCATCATCCTGTGTGCGCGTATTGTACCGCAATCACAGGAGTACATCATTGAACGACTTGGAAGTTTTCAGAATCGTTGGGATGCCGGTCTTCACTTCCTCGCTCCGTTCATTGATCGCGTTGTGAACCGGGTCTCGATGAAAGAGAGCGTTCTGGACTATGACCCGCAGCCTGTGATCACGAAAGATAACGTGACGATCCAAATCGACTCCATCGTGTTTTATCAGGTGATGGACTCCAAGCAATACACCTACGGCGCGAACAATCCGATCAACGTCATGCGTCAGCTTACGGCCACCACGCTGCGTAACGTCGTGGGTGAAATGGATCTGGATGAAACGCTGACCTCCCGTGATGTCATCAATGGGAAAATTACGCGCATCCTCGACGAAGCCACCGACAAATGGGGCATCAAAGTGAACCGTGTCGAGCTGAAAAACATTCTGCCGCCGAAACCCATTCAGGAAGCGATGGAAAAGCAGATGAAAGCCGAACGTGAACGCCGTGAAGCGATCCTTCAGGCCGAAGGACGCAAGAAGAGCGAGATCCTCATCGCCGAAGGTGAAAAGCAGGCACAAATTCTCCGTGCCGAAGCCGAAAAGGAACAGGCGATCCTGAAGGCTCAGGCCGAAAAGGAAAAGCAGGTCCTCGAAGCGACCGGGCGCGCGGACGCCATTCTGCTGGTTCAAAAAGCGCTCGCCGACAGTATCAAGATGCTGAACGAAGCCAATCCGTCTCAGGAAGTGCTGACGCTGAAGTCCCTCGAGGCCTTCACGAAAGCGGCCGACGGCAAAGCGACGAAACTCATCATTCCGAGCCAGATCCAGGGCGTCGCGGGTCTCGCCTCCGCGCTGAAAGAAATCGTGAAAGAGTGATACGGGTTTTCTTTTGTACCCCCCAATGAAAAGGCTCCCCTGAAAGGGGGGCTGGCTCGCGCAGCGAGACTGGGGGGTTCCGAAACCGGGAAAGATTTCACCGCCTCTTGAACCCCTCCACCGCCTTCGGCGGTCCCCCTCCCCTTCCAGGGGAGGCTTTGCGTTTAAAGCACACCTAATTCATCATCCTAATTCATCATTCATCATTCATCATTGAAATGCGCACTTTCCTCTCCCTTCTTCCTTTTTTGTTTCTGTGTCTTGGCGCGTCGGTTCCGTGTGTGAATCCCGAGCATCCAAAGCGTCTGCCCGTGACGTTCGACGGCCAGTTGATGCCCCGCGAGCTGGGCTGCTGGTTCCCGCGGGCGTGGGAGGCCACCGAGCCGGACGGGTTCAAAGCGTTCCTCGACGCCGTGGGTGAGCGGACCGCTTACGACCAGCTGGCGGTTTCTTCCCGTCTGACCCAGCACGAGTCCATCTCGCCGGAGGCCCTGCGTTTTCAGGCCGATGCCGCCAAATACGGCGCGGAAAAGTACGGGATCACGATCCTGCCCGACGCCGAAATTCGTCTCTCCCGCAAAGCCTTCCACGCCGCCCACCCGGATAAAAGCCTCTGGCGGATCCGGTTCGTCGAGCTGGAACAGAAGGCCGGCGAGAACGCGTCGATCATCCTGAACGAGACGGACCTTTCCGACCACTACACGCACAATTACAAGTACGAGGTTCTGGGTGTTCGGCCCGTCAAAGTCTGGAGTTTTACCAAAACCACCAACGGGCTGGTCGATCCGGCAAGCCTGCGCGACGTGACGGCCGAAGCGGAATTCCTGACCGAGGAAAACCCGCGCTGGTGCCAGTTCAGTTTCAAACCGGAAAGCGCGAAGGAGGACCGTTTCCTCTGTGTCGCGGCAGCGTTTGAGTATTTGTACCCGGACGTTTACTCGCAGGAAGCGCTCGACTTCGAGGCGAAGATCTTCCACGCGCACGGCGGGATGATGGCCGGTGGTCTCGTGAAGGATGAGTGGGGGTTCCTCCCGTGCCACGATGCAGTGCCGCTGAAGGACCATTTCTGGTTTTCCGGCTCGATGGCCGAAGCGTATAAAGCGCTGACGAGCCGGGATTTGACGGACGATCTTTTCCTCATGCACCTGGCCCAGGCCGGTCGCGACGCCGAGCGGATCCGGGCGATCGACGCGTTTCAGCAGATAAATTTCCGCCAGCTACTCAAGTTCGAGCGGCAGGTTTACGAAATCTCGAAGGAAAACTACGGCCCGAACGCCATGGTCGCAACGCACCCGACGTGGCACAGCTACCCGAACGTTCAGGAGTTCCGCAAGAATTCGCTCTTCTGGTGGCGCCACCCACGTGATTTCGCCCAGACCGATGAGGCGGCGCCGTACCCGTGCCGGACCGGGATGAGCAAGCGCGAGGGGCGCGTCTGGTTCAACGAGTTTTACGCCGACACGATCCCGCCCTACATTCGCGAGGAATGGAGCTGCACGGCTGGGGGCGGTCGGCAGAACATTCACCCGTTCTGCTGCACGCCGAATAATCCCCTCCGCACGGACGAAAACTTCGGCCATTTGCTGATCCTGGACGCCGGTCTGGACGCCGCCCGTGCGAAGACCCGGCTTTTGAACTTCAAGTGCGCCGCTCCGCTTTTCTGCCCCGTCGCCGTCGTGTTCGGCCATTGGGCGTGCATGAACTGGGCGCGGCCCGAGTACGGAAACCTCACCGAAGCGCTGGAAGTCTGCGACTTCTTCGCCGAGCGCGGTTTTCCCGCCGACCTGATCCCCAGCTCCGAAATCAATGAAAAGACCATGACCGGCGCCGATTGCTGGACGCTCAACGAACGCGGTTTCCTCCAGTACGGCGCGCAGGAGTACCGGCTGGTCGTTTTCTATGCCGAAACGGACTCGGACCGTGCGGACTTCGCGAAACTCGAGGCGCTGAACCAGGGCGGCAAGACGCGGATCGTCCACGTGCCGGGGCACATCACGAACGAGGAAATCGCCCGGACGTTTGAAACGACGGAACTCCCGGTCGGGACGCAGACCCCGTGGGACGCTTTCGGGACGTGGTGCGGAAAGCATTCCCGCCCGCCGTTTGAGTGTTTCAGCCGCCGCCTGGACGGGAGCCTCGTCTGGACGAACGCCTCGGAGGAAAACCCGGCCGGAAAGCCGATCGTTCTGAAGGGAGTAACGGTTCCCTCGAACGACCTGACGCGGAATTTCACGATCTCCGCCGAGGCGAACGGCGTGCTGGCCTGCCGCTTTGACTCGAATGGCTCGCTGGAAATGCTGACCGCTGCCGGGTTGAAATCTTTCCAGACGCAGGGCTTCGAGTTAAGCCTTGAGCAACCGGCCGATGTGATCCTCTGGAAAGACGCCGCCGGCTCGTGGCAGGGCATTTACCAGGCGGAAGAAAACGATTTGCCGGAAGACCTTGCGAAACTCCCTGTCAGTTGGAAGTTTCTCCAAAGGTAATGCGGAACGACATTTTACGGGGACGACGCTTCCAGCGTCGTCTTTTAATTATGAATTAAGAATTTAGAATTATGAATTAGAGATGACGCTGGAAGCGTCGTCCCCGTAAAAAAAGCCTTGAAGAAGTATTTCCTCAAGGCTTTCATTATACAAAAGATGAATTTTTCAATCCGCCTCAACAAGGGGCCTCCATACTTCTGTTTCTTCTCACCTCTCGGTCAGAAGTCCTA
>JAFTCU010000138.1 GCA_017454585.1 Thermoguttaceae bacterium
CATCATCATCGTCGCCGAGTGAGTTCGTATCAGAATCCGAGGAATCATCGAGATCGCCAACGTCCGAATCGAGGTCTAATTCATCCGCAGCGTCATCATCGTCATCACTGGCATCCGTGTTTTCGGTATCGTCGTCATCATCGTCGTCGTCTCCGGTGGTGTCGTCATCATCATCGTCGTCGCCAATGGAGACATCGTCGTCATCGTCATCATCATCGCCAGACATTTCGGAGGTGTCGTCATCATCATCGTCATCATCCCCAGTGGCAACTTCTTCCTCGTATTCCTCGATTTCTCCGCTGTCCGAGGCTCCGACGTAACCGTCGTTGGTCATGAAACCGACTTCTCCCCCAATGGTAGATTTGTTGATTGTTTCATGGGCGGCTTCGATTTTCCGAGCGTTCTGATAGGCGATCAGTTTGGCGTCGGTACGGTAATTTTCGAGGGTAAGGCGAATCTCACCCTGCACGAATTGAAGATCATAGCCGATTTGTTTTTGCACGTCATTGGTTGAACGGATCTCGAGATTCGCGCCATCCTGAAAATCGAGTACGGCATCATCTTCGCGCCCTAAATTTATAAGAGTGAGGCCGCGGAAATAATAAACACTAGGATTTTTCGACTCGTTTTCAATGCACTGGGTAAATTTTTCATAAGCGGCGGGGAAATCATGTGCCTTAAAATAGTGCATACCCTGGCCGAACGTCTGGTAAATGATTTCACTGTCACCGGTTTGAGCATTTGCCGGAGCGGCGCACAAACAGAGCAGGACCGCAGCCAAGGTGAACAAACCAAGAATAATATTCCGATACATATCGGCGCACTCCTAAAAATCGAATTCATCTAATTTACGGGGATTTTCTGATGAATCAATATTCCGTCCCCGTAAAAAATCTAATTTTACACGTTCAATCCTGTATTCGGCATTTTGTCACGAGAGGGAAACCTTCTTTTCAGTCAATTTCAGAAAATGAGCCAATTAGATATTTTTTCGTGCCGGTTGTTCCGGTAAGAAGGTTTTTAACGGTGAAAAGTCACTCGTTTCCTTATGGATTAGGACTCCACTGTGGACGCTGCGCAGTTCCCGCGTTGCTCCCGACCTGAGGATTGGCGGACTCAAGGGTCAAACCACCTTGAGGAGCCTCAGCGATCGATTTCGGAGCCAGATTGATCCTGGCGCTCTGTGACAGCATACGCTTGTCGCTCGTACAGTAGAGAATATGAAGCTCAAGGTTGAGATTCTCCGGACAGGATTTTGCCCAAGCCATATTAAGTGGAACCGAAATTCCTGCCTGGCCGCTATTAATAATGTCCGCGATGTCCTCGGCGGTGTAGTTCCACTTGGAAATACGTGAAGCGTCGCCGGTTTTGGTCGGGTCTGTGACCATGATCACGACCGGAGCCGGAGCCAGAACGATATTTCCCTGGGCGTCCTTCATCTGGAATTCGGCGTGAAGTCCCTCGTAATGAATCGCTTTGGCCTTTTCAGGAAGGATCTCTACGGTTTGAACGTTTCTGCTGTCGGTTTTTCGTACCCGAATCGTTTTTCCGGAACCGCCAATCGAGGCCTGAGACCCTGTTGCGGGATTAACCGGAATAGTTGCCGGAGAGGAAGGATTTCCCAGCGTAGTGTCCGGTGGCTGTGGAGAAGCTGCCGGAATGGCGGATGGGACCGGTACCGAAGCCGGACTGGAATTTCCCGGTGAAGTCCACCCTGACGGTGCGCCGCTTCTCTGATTCTGAAGTGTCGCGATCTGTTGACGGAGGGCTTCGTTTTCCTGACGAAAGTCTTCCATCTTGCGATTACTCTGCCAAATACGTTCCCTCTGCTGGGCATTTTCCTGCTCCAGACGCGCAATGGCCTGCTGATTTTGCGCGCAGCCCCCCGATGAAAGGATGGCAGCGGCAAGGAATCCTAGGCTCAGAAGTGAGGAAACGATCGTTTTCATTTTGGGTCCTACAAAGGAAATTTCAGGTATTTACTGAGACAGAATAACGAAAAAGTTTCTTTTTGTCCAGAGCAATTTGGAAATTTTTTGAAATTTTTTGGGAATTGAGTTCCCTTGACAGGAAAAATACTTTCCAGGATTGTTAAAAAGGAAATATTTCCCGTGCTTTTCGTTTGTAACGCCCTTAATTATAATAATCGATAAAAATTTTTCAAGAAATTTCAGGGAGGGGATTGACGATTTGTTCCTTGTGAATTAAAATATAGAAAAGGAGTTTAATTTTCCCATCCCGATAATGAAAATTAAGGTGAACCATGAAAAAGATTCGTTTTGATTTGCTTTTAACAGCCCTTGGGGTTCTCTGCTGTGTGGCTTTGCTCGATGTGATCCTGACCTCTGAAGCGCAAGCCCGTCCGAGGAACCAGCAGACGGAAGTCGAAGAACCCTATGCGGAAGAGGAAGCTCCTCCCGCGAGACGTTCAAACACCGCAGCGGCGGCAAATGAAGCAGCGCCTGCGAACAATGCGGCTGAAGAGGAAGACGAGGAAACGTTTGATCCGAACGCTCCGATTCCGGAACCGGAAAGGGTCTTCGGCGCGCGTCTGGAGTGCAAGGACGGAGTACAGCTCTCTGCGACGTACTATCCCGGAACCCGCGGGAAGAAGAACGTGCCAGTCATCATTCTTCATGACTGGGGTGGAACTCGTGCCGATGTGGCGGTATTGGCCAAGGAACTGCAGGCAAACGGCTGCTCCGTGATCACCCCGGATCTGCGGGGTCACGGGAAAAGCATTAATAAAAGGATCGGGCCGGAAGATAAGGAAACATTTACGGCCAGGGACCGTATCGTTGCGGCTGACTTGCTGGAAATCGTTACGTTGGATCTGCCTTGTCTGAAAAAGTTCCTCCTTCAGAAAAACAATGAAGGGGAACTGAACATCGATAAATTGATCATCGGCGGTATCGGTTACAGCGGATTCGCGACGGCGTTTTTCGCCAATAATGACTGGAATCCCAGAATTAAACGCAATAAACCTATGGCTGGGATGGGTGACGTGAAAGGGTTCTTCATCGTGTCTCCGCCGAAAATCCTGAAAGGCGTGAACATTAAAGAATCGATTACTTTTCCCACATGGGCGAGGAGTATTTCGTGTATCATGCTTACCGCGAATCCTAAAGAAAAACAGTTCGCAAAGATTTATGAAAACTATCTCCGCAAGACCTGCGGCGTGGAAGCAATGGAACGTTGCTGGTTCAGGAATTACGACGTGAATGGAGATGCGGTGGATGCCCTTCAGGACCCCAATTCCGATTTCGTCCTTGATATTTTGGCGTTCGTCGATAAACGTGGAGCGAAACGTGATCTGCTCTGGAAGAGTCGATAGTTTATAAAAAAAGGGACATTTCTGTCCCTGGACTTTGAGTTTTCTTTTGCAGACGGGAGCGGCTGGGCTCCCGTTTGTTTTTATCGTTTACTTCCTGTTACCGGGTTCTGCCGGCGGATAGTGCAAAAAAGGCGGGCAGTCGTACAAAAACGCCGGGTCGAAATTTTCCAAATCGTCTGGTGAACGGCCACCGATCTGGATACGAACGACCGGACGTCCAAGTGTTTTGGCGACGAGGATCGGGTCCGCTGTGGCTGCGACATCGAAATACCCCTGGCCCACCTGATCTCTGGAGGAAATCGGCAGCGCAGTCTCCGGGTTTTCAATGTAAATGATCCGGGTCACAAACTTTCCGCGGATGGCGGCGTAAAGGTCGTCTTTCGTGAATTCAACCTGAATGGCATGCCGCAGTTCCTCTCCAATCGGCGGGTGGGTACGGTCCAGAATTTCAATCGTTGGGAAAAGTTCCACGCCAGGCATAAGCGGGATATTCGTCAGACGAAATCGGTAGGTTTTTCCCACTTTCAGGGCGTAATACTGTGGAGCCAGCATGGGTTGAATGAATTTGCCTTCCGCGGCGGGAGCGATTTCCGTTCCTTCCGGGGCCGAAACGAGAACGTGCTGGAAATACTCGCCTGTATCTGGAGTGTTAAGTATCTGTGCGCCGTCCTGAATGGCTTGGAGTTCCTGGGCGAACGTTAATTGCGGGAGGCCCCAAAAACAAAGCCCAACAAGGAGTATTTTCGTCAGATTGAATTTCATGGAAAATCTCTTTCTAAAGATTATGAAAGGCGTCAATACAGTGAGCGGAATCAGGCGTGACGCGGAAATCGCTGCACTCGCCTGAATCCGCTCCTTTCGGTCGCGTCATCACGGCCATTCATTCTTTGCCCAATGGATCGAGAAATTATCGGGTCGGGTAGGTGCCGCGGCGACGAGCGCGTTCACCTTCCGGAAGATCGACCGGTCCAGGGAGTCCGTGAGGGGTTTCCGTGATCGGAGTGCCAAATTCAGGACCCGTAACGCCGGAAATATAGTCGGACGGGGTTGTACCGCCCTGGGCGCCAGCCGGCATTCCCGGGACTGCGCCATTGATCGGATTCCCGTTTTCGTCCGTGACGACACTGCCCATCGGAGCCATTTCGGGCGTGATGGATTTGTTGCCCATACGGATGATGGCGAGGATCGCGCCGCGGCGGTCGGCTTCCGCAACCGGGTCAACGCCCGGGTCAAGGCGAGTGCTGACGATGGTGTCAGGGGTTCCCACGGCCAGAGCCAGTTCCTGGAATTCAGGATCCGGCAGATAGATCACCTTGGTGACGAAGTTACCGCTGCGGACCTGCATGATGTCTTCTTCGGTGAAGTTGACCGGGATCATGCTGTGGGCGAGGAAAGCCTGCGTACGCGGCAGAGCCGGTGCGACTTCAATAGTCGGGTAGAGTTCCAGACCGGCGTGTCCCGGAATATCTGTGAGTTTCAGACGGTAAATACCGCTCTGGGGGAAGTCCTGACGGAACGGACAGACCATCTGTTCCGAGTCAAACATTCCCTGTGCGGAAACATCCCAGGAAACCTTGGCTCCCTGAGGGCCGACAAAAGCCAGCTGGGAGGTTCTCATTTCAGGTGGGGTTTCCGGTGCACCCGCGTTGGCCCCGTAACCGCGATTCGGTGTGCCTAAATCAACTCCTGGACCTGGGCCAGCGATTCCAGCCGGATGGTGTGGTTGTGAAAGGTCCGGTCCACCCGTTGTGTATGGGCCTAAAGTCTGTTCTTTGCATCCAATCAACATGGTAATAATGCAAAGTGAGAAAAACGTTGTCAACCAGGTTCTCATACTGTACCCCTATATGACTCCTTCAAAAAATGACGCATACGCATCCTGCTCGTGCGACTTGATTATATTTTACAGTATCAATATAAACCAAATCGTGATTTTTTTTCAATATCAATTTGGGTTAATTCCGAAATTTTTGCCAAAATTTCGCAAATTTTTTGAAATTCCGTTTGCATATATCCGGTACTTCGGATATAATGCCCCGTGACGTTCCGATGTGGGTACGAAATATTCCGTTTACACATGGGGAACGCCTGCTATAAATATTTTCGGTTGTTACGATCCATTTCTTTGATAAAATTGTTCAAATTGTCAAATGTATCATAAAAATTTTTTTCGGACCCTAAATCGGGTAAAATACGCAAATTACATTTTCGTCATTTCTGGAATATCCCTATTTTTTAATTTGTTTTTCACGACCGTTATGGTTTCTGCGGAGGAAACGCCTCAATCGTTTTCCGCCTCGGACGATCTGGACAGAACAGTACGGATCATTCTGCAAAATTCGATTCGCACGATATGGGAAGCCCAGAATTATTCTACCAATTTGCACTGCCAGGCGGATATTATGGGGAAAATCTTCAACGGAAAAGGGGAATTTTATCAGAAGTGTGAGATCGGTTCCCTGAATGCTCAGGAAAAGGTTTCGGCCCGCTGGGAGTTTACATTTTACATGACGGGTTTCAGGTTTTATCAGCTTTCGGTTTTGAATGGAGATCAGGAACGTCTTTGGACATTGACCGAACGGCGAGCAGACGAACAAAAAAATCAGGATGACAGTTTGGGTAAGGTCCAGGTTGTGAATCTCTCTACGGTAAAAACGATGGTGGGACAATCACCGCTGGAGTACCCATCGATTGCGCCGCCGTGGTACTCACAGCCGAATGTCGCGCAAATCCTGGAAGGTATTTTGATGTCCTACCAGTTCACCATGGCAGGCGAGACGCAATTACCTGGAACGAACCAGCCTATTTATCAGATTGAGGGACAGTTAAAACAAGAATTTGTCTGGGAAGTTCTGGAATCTCGTGGGTTGGATCCTGCAGGGGGACTGTTTGCCCTGCCTGGCGAGATCCCGATGTGCGTGGAGCTTCTGATCGACAAAGCGCAGGGGTTGCCGATTCTGATTCGATTTTATCGTATGCCGTCGGATGAGAAAAAGGCCCAGGAGCCGAAAGAAACGTTCAGTTATACTATCCGGTTTGAGCAGACTCATTTGAATGATGTATCGCTGGACGATTCCTTCTTTGAAATTTCGTCAGGGAATGAGGTGATCGATGTAACAGAACAATATTTAAAAGATCATCACAATTAATATTAATATGAGGGACCCGCATTGGGCGAGTCCCCCGTGTGAACGTCTCTATTTCACCTCAAACTCCCACTCACAGTCCATTATAGGCTGAGCGTTTTCCGGGAGTTTGCCGTCATAAAAAGCGATGAAGAAATTCGCCCGGTCGCAGAAAATGTTTCCCGGCTGGGTTCGGGTGAAATTCCGGACGATCAGCAGGTCTTTCCCGTCTGACTTCAGAATGAATTCATCCGGCGTTCCCCCCAGTTTGCGGCTTTGGGCCGTACGTCCCTGGGCCTCGAGCGGGTTTCCTGACGCGATTTCTTTACCGTCTTTCACGCATGAAAAACCATTGACCGTCTCGCTCGTCATCATCCACGAGAGAAACGCGGCATCGGTTTTCGGTGCGTCTGGCGCGTTGATCTTGGAACGCATTTTCACCACCGGGCTTTCGTCCAGCGTGTACTCGGTTATGAACGAAACGGTTTTCGGAATGCGTCCGAAACGGTCTGACTGACGGAGCCTGCCCTCGAAATGAAGCCGAACTGCGCCGCTGTCCAGCGTCTCGATCCGTGACCAGACTTCCACTTCGTTTTCGTTTCCAAAACGCTTGCCGCGCTCGCCGAAACCGTAGTCGGTGTAGAGGCTTCCGGATTTGAAAATGGGTTTTCCTCCGTCTTTTTTCGATTTGAACTCCGTGATTGCACCGGACCGGGTGAGGCGCAGCGCGTAGAATTCGTTCTCAAAGAGCCAGCCGCCATTGACCGGGAGCATGGTGGTGGCTCGATTATTAACGACGCTGGAAGCGTCGTCCCCGTATGAATCGTCCCCGTATGAATCGTCCCCGCAGATCGTCACCGTGAAGCGGCTTGGAATCTCCGCGTCAAGCGGCCCCTGAAGCGAAAGTGCGGCGACCAGGCCTTTGGTTTCTCCAAAGTGGTTCAGCCAGCGGACGCGGGCGGGGAGGGCGTGCTCATTGAAATGGAACCGTACGGCAACGTTTTGCCATTCTGCGCCGAGGTACGACCCGCGCCAGAGCGGCTGGTACAGCGAATCGTACAGAACGTCCAGTTCCAGCGGGCGCCAGTAAATACCGTGGCGGGCGTTCACGTTCACGTTTTCTTCGTTCCGGAATGTGATCCGGTCACGAAGCAGTCCTTCGGCAGTTTGGGCGGACCAGATCTCAGCGTTGGGGCACGTGAAGAAGAACGTTGTGTTTTCGGGCGCTTTTCCGCCGAGCCACTCCACGTCGAACCGGAGCCGGTCGTTTTCGACCCGGTACGTGAAACGGCAGGCGGACGAGCCGAGTCGCCGCTCCAGAACGATCGATTTTTCGTCCCGTGAAACGCAGGTCACGGAGGCTTCGTACGCGTTCGAGTCGTGTATCCCGCCGAGGACTTCCACGCCGTTTACCGTCATGGAGGTCAAAAGACCGGTCTGACTATTAATTAATGCGGACCAGTTGGAGCCTTTCAGTTCCCAGGCGTTTTCGGTCACGGCGGCCGGTTTTGCGGCGGCCGTTGAGGCTTTCAGCTCCGGAGGTTGGAAATCGACCCGGCGCAGCGCGAAAACGTTAAACCCGTACGCGGGCAGAACGACCGGGATCTCACCGTTTTGAACCGGAATGGTGCGGCCGGCGAGCATGTCCGTTACTTCTGTCAGAGCGTCTTTTTCGGGTTTGTACGTGAACCGGACCGGAGTCTCGTTGAAGTTCAGGAAACCCACGGAGCGCAGACCGTCTTTTTCGTACGCGACTGCGAAAACGCCGTCGGGAGCCGGGACGCTCATGTAGTCGTAATTCGCGTTCTGCATTTCGGGCAGCGCCTTCCGAATCGCGAAGATCTTGGCGTAAGTCTCAATATTTCCAACTTCCTGCCCCTGGTACAGAAGCGGGATCCCGTCCACCATGGCGGTCAGGGCCACGATCGCACGGGCGGGCCGGACGCCGTACCAGAGCTGGGAGCGGAGGGAGTCGTGGCTTTCCGAGTGGCGCATACGAAGCAGATTTTTCAGCCCCCCGAGGCGGCACTCGTAGAGCCAGCGGCGCAGGTTTTTCACGTATTCGGCGGGGGCTTGTGACCGCGAGGCCTGGAACACGTTGTAGCATCCGGCAAAATCGTAAACCGCGTCGCTCGTCAGGCCAAAACAGTCGCTTCCGACTTCCGCCAGTGTGCCGCCTGTTTGGGGCTTTTCCTCTTTTACACCCTCACGGATCGAGCGTTGCATGTTGAACCCGGCCTGGAGCTTTGCGAAACTGGCGCGGGCGTACGGGATTCTGGGGTTCCAGTTCGGGATCTTGGAGCCGCTTACGGCGTCGATGCGGTAGCCGTCGATCCCATACTCGCGCATGTAGTACTTCGCGACGTTTTTCATGTACTCGCGCCAGGTGGGCCAGTTAAAATCGAAGCACCAGTAATTGAACGTGGAGCCGTCTTCGTCGTAAACGAGCCATTCCGGGTGCTGTTTCGCGCGGTCGAACTCGTTGCTTCCACCGTGGGGCACGCAGTCCTGCATGACGTACAGGCCGCAGTCGTGCATCCGCTGCACCAGGGCGCGGTACTCGTCGCCGGTCCCCAGCCCTTCCTGGAATTTGTAGTAGTCGCGCGGCCAGTAAATTCCCCGGTCCTCCACCGGGAGCATCCAGACGGCGTTCGCGCCGGATTCGACGATCCGGTCCACGTAAGGAACGGCCTTTTTGAACCCGCCGAGGTCCTGCATGTTGCTCCCGATCCAGCCGCCGGGGTGGAACGAGAAAAGAAGCATTTTTCGGAACTCTTCCGGCGTGTCGGACGGCGTAACGATCCCAAGCCGGGTGTAACCCTCCTGAAGTTTTTGAAGAGCCGTTTCACCGTCTGTGGGGAGGAACCAGAGCCAAGTCGTACCGAGTTCCTGAGTGTTTCCGGGCTTCATGCGGCCCATGATCGAAAAGACCTGTGAGACCTGGAGGCCTGCCTTTTCGTTTTCGCCGGTGCGCATGAACTCGGTGGAGCCGGAATCGAGCGTCGGGTCCGTGTAGTCCATGAAGTAAACCGCGCTGCACTTCGGCGAGAGCTGAACGATCCCGGGCCGCTCCCAGGCGGTACGTTTTCCGAAATCCCGGGAAAGACTGGTCCTCTGCGGCGGGAACTGGCCCGGCGTGAAGAAGTACGCCGACTCATCGATCTTGAGCGTCGGAAAACGCCACCAGAAGGCACGGATCTTCACTTCCTCGGGGCCGTTCCAAGTGACTTTCATGCGGCGGCCGAGCATTTGGCGCGCGGGGTCGATCGTCCAGATGAGCGAAACGTTCCAGTTGCCATCGGCCTTCCAGCGCGTTTCGACGGTCTGGGCGTCGGTTTGCTCCAGACCGAGGAATTCGGTTCTTCCCCCCCACGCGACCCACTTTTCGTTTCGGGTTTCTTTTTCGCCCTGATTCACGTCGAAGGGCATGTAGCGGCTTTCAGGGACGGTTAGCGTTTCGCCCTGAAAACGAATCACTTCCAGAAGCCCCGTTTCGGAATTGAAATCAACTTCGAGGTTTTTCCCGTCCGAAAGCGTGACGGTTTTCGCGTCCATCTGACCGCACAGAACGAACAAAACGGCCAAAAGAAGAAAGAATGGGGTACAAACTTTCATTTATCTCTCCAATAATCGGATATTTGTTGTATAAACTTTTCCGCCGCGGAAAACCATCACAGGGATTTCCGGGCCGATTTCCGTTAAATTCACGAGATTATACAGATGTTTTTCATCATCCACGGACCTGTTGTTGAACGAGACGATCACATCACCGACCGTAATATTCCCCTGCGCGGCGGGGGAGCCCGGGGCGACTTCCGAGACAAGAGCGCCGTTTCCCTTTTCGATTCCAAGAGCCTTGGCTTTGGAAACGGTGAAGGTGGAATCCAGCGTTACGCCCAGATACGCACGTTTGGCCTTTCCATAGAGGATGAGCTGATCGGCGATGAGTTCGACCATATTGATAGGGATCGAAAACGCGATCCCGGCGCTTACGCCCGTACTACTGGCGATTGCCGTGTTCATCGCGATGACTTCCCCCTGGAGATTCACGAGCGGGCCCCCGGAATTTCCCGGATTGATCGCCGCGTCGGTCTGGATGAAGTCCTGAAGGTTGACGTTCGCGTCAATGTTCAGAGCGCGGCGCCCTTTTGCGCTGATGATCCCGAATGTGACCGTGCTGTCCAGACCGAACGGACTGCCGACTGCGAGCACAAAGTTGCCAATATCGGTCTGATTGCTGTCGCCGATTTTGGCGGGAATCAGATCTTTTTCCTTCACTTCCAATACTGCAATGTCCGTCTCTTTGTCGTACCAGACGTGAATGGGATTGGTCATCCGATTATCGGTGTACTGGATTTCGATATTTTCGTTCAGGGCATCCCGAATGACGTGGTAGTTGGTCAGAATGAAAAAACGTTCTTTGTGCTGGATGATGATCCCACTTCCTTCGTCGTGATGTTTAATGCGTTCCCCACGCCCCCCGTATTTCACAGAGTCGGACGTGATATGCACGACACTTGGCGAGATGATTTCCGCCACGATTTTTAAAACCTTTTCCTGCGCTTTCAGGATCGCGCTCTGCTTTTCCAGCTCGGCAAATAACGCCTCTCGTTTACTGAAATCATTTGTTTTTTGGACGATGGAATGTACCTTGTTTTCCGTGGGTTTCTCAAGGACCGGGGTTGCTGTTTCCTGGGAGTGTACAGGTGTTACATCCACGGCACAGACCACCAGACTAATCCCCAAAGCCCACAGAAGAATCATTCTCACTGAGGTTCTGATATGAAGCTTTCTGAGAAAAAACCGGTCTGAAGAGTCTGAATCCCACGAATATAAATAATTTTTTAACATAATACGCTCCTTTTTTCCGGTATAATCGGCTAATTTTATTAAAAAGTCTAATATTTTTGCTCTTCCCAGAATTTTGGAAATGTGGTAAAATACAATCAGGAGTCAGGAGTCAGGAATCAGGAATTGGTAAAAGAACGATGTTCGATCAGCTTCAGCTTCATTCGATTATTGAAAAGGATCCGCGTTACAGGCTTAACGCGTATTATTATGTACTGGAAACGTTAGATTTTGCCCGAACGCAGCTTGGGATGGGGTCCTCTAATGATCGTCTTCCGGCCAAAAACAAACCTGGGGACGAGGACCGTGATGAGCCGGATTCCAACCTCCAGCACATTTCAGGGGCGGAACTCTGCGAGGCGATCCGCATTCGTGCGCGATGGCTCTTTGGGTACATGGCAAAGGTCGTGTTCAATCAGTGGGGAGTCCATACGACCGACGATTTTGGAAACATTGTGTTCAATATGGTGGATGCTGGTAAAATCCGTGCAACTGCCAAAGACCGGCGTGAGGATTTTGCCGACTTGTACGATTTCCAGACTGCGTTCTGTGACTCGTTTGTTTTCCCGGAGAAATAAGTGGTCAGTGGTCACTGACTGCTCAAAACGGAAGGGTTCAGGAAAAGATGAAAGCACCCATGACCAACGCGATCCGAGCTCTTCAGAAAGCCGGCGTGGAATATGAGTTAATGTCGTACAAGTACGAGGAACACGGCGGAACGCGCGTCGGTGCCAGGGAACTTGGCGTGGATGAGCACCGAGTCATTAAGACGATCATCTGCCAGACCGAGGAAAAACCGATCATTCCGTTTGTGGTGCTGATGCACGGTGACTGCGAGATCTCCACCAAAGCCATGGCACGCATCCTGAACGTCAAGAGCGTGAAAGTGTGTGATCCGAAGGACGCCGACAAATACAGCGGTTACCACGTTGGCGGGACCAGCCCGTTTGGGACCAAACGTGAAATGACCGTTTATGTGCAAAAGACCATTTTCGACCTTCCAGAGATTTACATTAACGCGGGAAGCCGGGGACTTTTGTTCAAAATGAACCCTGCCGACCTCATGAAAGCCGTAAAGACAGAAACCGTTGAGGTGGAACAATAATTCGTAATTAAAAACAGTTATGGATCCAGCAAGAAACTATCGTGTTCCGTCCCGTCGCCGTTTTTCGTGGCTTGTGCTTGGAGTGGGACTCATCATCATTCTGGGTTGGACGCTCTGTCAGCGTTCCACGTGGGAAATTATTCAAAATCTGACGGATGAAGACCGGCTTCCTCCCGCGTGGATGGATCGGTCGGAGGATATTTCACGCCAGGATCGTCTTCTGCAGGGCCTGACCCCGGAAATGCTTGAGGTAGTGAAAGACAATTCGCCGGTTTTCTCAAAGGAAAAACGCCTCGCGATGAAAATCTGGAACCAGCTCAACGCGATGACCGTGGACGAAATCGAAAAAGCGTCGCTGGGAAAGGTCCTTTTCGCGCAGTATTTCAAACAGCCGGAATCTTATCGTGGGTCAGTCATTCGGATCCGTGGTACGATTCGCAGGGTCGTACGACAGGAAATCCCACAGGCGCTCATTAAATCGACTGAAAATCCTCAATGTGCCGAAGAACCGGATTTCGGTTATGATTTTGACCATTACTATGAACTGTGGATCCAGCCCGACGATAACCCGGCAGAGCCGGTACTCGTGAATACACTGGAGGTTCCGCCGGAACTTCCGATCGACAAAGATGTTTATATACCGGTTGTGATCGATGGTGTATTTTTCAAGCTCTATCTGTACGAGGGACAGGACGATTTGTACTCGGAGCCGATGTTTTATGCGAAGTCAGCGCTCTGGTACCGGGATCTGCAGAAGATTCAGGCCGCTATGGAGAAACAGGAAAACGCTCCGAAGCCGATAAAGATCCCGTTCATTTTCATTCTGGGAGGTGCGATCGTGCTGGCGGGCATCATCCTGCGTGTTATTGAGAAACGTACGCAGGTGGAACCGGGCGAGCCTTTGCCCGACAAGTTTGAACTGCCGGAATCGTTTGGAACGCCGAAAGAGGACGAGCCGCAGGAATAAACCCGGGAGAAATGGGAGTTTTGGCCATGGCCGAGAAGAAGCGCGCGCCACGTAACCGAACGCTGACGCTCACGCCCGAAGAGCGGGCGGAGTACCGTCAGGAACTGCTCGTTCCCTCGGGGAAACTCCCGGCCGAGGCGCTGACCGATCGGGTCCTGAACGGGGATCTGTTCCGCGTTCTGGATCTTCTCCCGGACGCGTTCGTCGATCTGATGATCATCGACCCGCCGTACAATCTGGACAAAAATTTCAACGGTCTGGCGTTTGGAAGCCTGAAAAACGACGAGTACGCGGACTGGCTGGAGTCTTGGTTTTCGCGCCTGATGCGGCTCCTGAAGCCCGAAGCGACGGTTTACCTCTGCGGCGACTGGAAATGCTCGGCTGCGGAGTTTCTCGTGATGAGCCGCCATCTGAAAGTCCAGAACCGCATCATCTGGCAGAGGGAAAAAGGCCGCGGGGCCAAGTCGAACTGGAAAAACTGCTGCGAGGATATATGGTTCGGGACCGTTTCATCGCGGTACTATTTCGACGTGGATTCGGTCAAAATGAAGCGCCGGGTAATCGCGCCGTACAAGCAGGAAAACGGCCAGCCGAAAGACTGGGAGGAAAGCGCAGACGGCCGATTTCGAGTGACGTTCCCGTCGAATTTCTGGGACGATATTTCGATCCCGTACTGGTCGATGCCGGTGAATACGGACCACCCGACGCAGAAACCGGAAAAGCTCATCGCGAAGCTGATCCTCGCTCCCCTGAGGGCGCGATGGTTTTCGACCCGTTCCTGGGGAGCGGGACCACGGCCGTCACGGCCAAAAAACTCGGCCGCCACTTTTGCGGAGTGGAACTGAACGAAGAGTACTGCTGCTGGTGCCTCGCGCGACTGAAGAAAGCGGAGACCGACCGAAATATTCAGGGCTACTCGGACGGCGTGTTCTGGGAGCGGAACACGCTGACCGAGCAGCTGAAAAAGAAACCGTAAGAAGAAACTCTCTGAAGGCGAATTACTTTCTCTTCCGAATCGCCAGGATCCCCAGCGCGCCAAGGGCGAGCAGGACCCACGCCGTGGGTTCCGGGACCGAGCCATAATTCAGGCCGATCGTCGAGCCATTATCGTAAACCATCAGGTAGGAAGGCGCGCGGCCAGCCGCGATCGCATCATTAAGGTACGGGGTCAGGTCGAGCGAATTGTCGCTCGTCAGCTTGTAGTAGGCCCCCCAAAGGTTTTCTTCCGTCAGGCTGCCCACGTTGACGGAAAGTTTACCGGTATCGCCGAACAGGGCGTTCCCTTCGACGATGGCTTCCTGCTGGAGCCCGCCCTGGGTGAAGTCGATTTCCAGGTCACCGTTCACCGTGAGGTCTTTGCCGAGCGTCCCTTGCAAGATGAGCGTCCCGTCCTCGTTGACCGTGACCGGCGAGTTCAGGAAACTGGCTGAGCTCGTCAGGTAAAGGGTCCCATCATCGACCGTCGTCGTGCCAGCGTGAATGCTCGTGCCTGTCAACGTCCACTGACTGTCGCCGACTTTCACGTAGTTAATGTTGTTTTGATAGTTGTTGGTATGGAACCCCAGATTCCCCTGGAAAACGTTTTCCTCGTCCGAAATGGAAGCGGAACCGACCTCGACCGTGATGGGGCCGGCGACCGAATAGTCACTGCGGATCATGTACGTGTTGGGATTATTTCCGACGATCGCGCCGAGTTTGAAGTGGGAAGCATCAGTGGCGACGTACGCAAGGCCCTGCGAGCCGTTCATCTCGTAAACCGCTTTTGCGCTGGCGGACTTGGAGGAGTAAAGCTCCACGTAACGCCCCGAGGTGGATTTGACGCGGCCTTCAAATGCGGTATTGTCGCCGAAGAGGGCCAACTTGCGGTTCGAGTCGGAGTGCAGAAGCGTTCCGGTGCCGGTGAGCTGGCCGCGAAGGATTTTGTGAACGTTCTGGTCCTCGTTGAGGGACTGGATTTCCAGCGTTCCGCCGTTGATCTGAATGTTGGCATTAATGGGCACGCCGGTTTCCCGAGTGGTTCCGGTGTAGTACTGCTCTGACGGCATATCGGCCGCGAGGGTGATTTTGAGCGTCCCATCGCCGTCTTTCACGAGATTGGCCGTAATGTACTGCGCGTCTGTAGTCGGATTGAAGAGCGCATCCTTCCACGGGGTCGCCGGAGAACCATTCGTTTCGGTCGTCAGCTTGATGCCAGCCCACGTCAGATTATTGGATCGGTCCACTTCGAGCGTACCGGCCTTTCCGATGGTGATTTGTTTGGAGCTGATGTTTCCGGTGGTGCCGCCATTACCGACTTTCAGTGTGCCACCTGTGATGGTGGTCGAGCCGGAGTAGGTGTTGTCGCCGGTCAGCGTCCACGTGTTGGTTCCGACTTTTTCCACGGAAAGCGTGCGGTTATCGCCGGAGATCCTGCCGGAAAGGACGTTTTGCTCGTTGGGAATCAGCGTCTCACCGTCGGAGCCGACTTTCAGCAGAATTTTGGAGTTTGCCGTGGAAAAACCGCTTGCGAGGCTCAGGCACGAACCGGTCAGCGCGCCTAATTCGAACACGACGGGTGTGTTCACGTCATCCGTTTGGGCGACGAAAGCAAACGCCTGACCTTGGCCGCCGCTCGGATTCGAGGCCGTATAAATGGCGTTGGCGCTCGTGGAAATATTCGTTCCGTCTGCTTTACTGAACAGTTCAATGTAACGCCCTCCCGCGTTGCGGACCGTTCCGGTGAAACCGGTAAAGTCGGATTTGATCTGAAGTTTCCCGTTTTTGGAAATCTCGCTGTGGATCACCTCGCCTGAGCCGGTTACGACGGCCGTGTCGGGCATGGCACGGTCACCGCTCGTGTCGTACACGAATTTTCCGCCCTTGGCGATGTCGAGCGTTACGCCCCCACCGACGTTTCCATCCGTAAGTTGAAGCGTCGCGCCGTTTTTCACCTCGAAACTGTGGGTCGTCGTGATGAATTTTGTAGGATCACCGGCGTGTAGCGTGCCGTTCTGGAAAAGGAGCGTTCCTTCGGAAACCGTGGTTCCGCCAGAGTAGCTGTGCGTATTGGTCAGCGTCCAGGTATTGTCGCCGACTTTCTCCAGAGCGAGCGGGACGGTAGAATTGGAAAGGACGCTTTTATAAATATTATCCGCGTCCGCGATCAGGGACTGACCATCCGTTCCGACCTTCAAAATGACTTTCGAGCCGTTGTTACGGTCCGAAGCGACACAGTTGCCGTTCCCGATCAGGGCGCCGAGCTCGTAAGTGATCGTTGAATTCGAAGGAGAGACCCAAAACGCGAAACCCTGGCCGCCGGCGCCGGAGTCGTAAATCGCGTTGGGTGAGTCAGAAGGGACATTAGTCTCGGAATAGGAGAAAAGCTCGATATAACGTGTACTTGTGTTACGGACGATGCCCGTGAAGCCGTCCATATTGGCCTGAAGGAGCACTTTATTATTGTTATTTTTTGAACCGTGTTCCAAAATACCACTTCCGGTGATGGTGATGCTGCTTCCAATGGTGGTATTTCCGTTCGTGCCTTCCACGATGATTTTACCGCCGGAGGCGATGTCGATCGTCGAGTTGCTTTCAAAGACTTTGTATCCCTGATCCGGATGCGCTGTGTCAATGGGCTTTCCGCCTTCAGCCGTTAGCGTTCCGCCGTTTTTCACCTCGATGCTGTGGGTCGTCTGGAGGAATTTCGAGGTGTCACCGGCCTGGAAAACGATGTCTTTCCCGAGGAGTGTACCACCCGAGACGGTCAAACCACCGGGAAAGGTCGGATTTTTGGTAAGGGTCAGGGTGCTGGCGCCGATCTTCTCGAAACCAAGGACCGCGTTGGTGCCGTAGTTGCGCAGGACCGCGTTAAAAGTAGAACTGTCCGAAGCGGAATCGGAACCGACGCGGAGCAGGGCTTTGGCTTTGTCGTAGTCGCTCACCCCAATGTCATTATTGCCTTCGATCGCTTTGAAGGTGAAGGTTTTGTAGTTTTTCCCCGAGTCGGTGGTGGTGGCCCAAAGAACGAACGCAGCGTTGTCGCCCTTGGAAACCGTACTCGTGAGGGTGACGTTGGACGTGTCACCCATTGTGTCTTTCAGTTCGATCAAACGCGGGGACTGGTTGTCGATGGCGCCCGAGAAACCGCTGAAATCACCGCCAATCGTTAGTGTGCGGTAGGTGGAATCCTGCGTTTTTACGATGGTTCCCGAGCCGGAGACCGCGCTGTTAAAGTCGCGGCGGTCCGCCTTCATGTCGAACCAGAGCGTGCCATTGACGGTGTAATTCGTGTTGGCGTCCAGGGTGACTTTGGCGCTCGTCGTGTCTTCAAGTTTGAGCGTCGCGCCGGAGTCGATCGTCACGGTTCCCGCGGGGAGTTTGCCGCCGAGGATGCGCAGGGTCCCGCCGGAGACTTTCGTGCCGAGGGTGTACGCGTGCTGGGCGCTCGTGAGGGTCCACGTCCCCACGCCGGTTTTTTCAAGGCCGAGACCTTTCGCGTTGTTGCTGACGATCTTACCGTTGAAGACGTTGTTTTCGTCCGTCACGAGAACGGTGGAACTGCCGACGATCAGATACGCGGCCGAGTTGGAACTGTTGGTGCTGTTGCGGATCTCATTGGCCGCATCGCCGCCGATGAGCGCGCCGATGTAATAGTTTTTTGGGGCGGCAGTAGGGTTGGTCGTGTTGTTGCCGGTGCACAAAGAGAGGAAATTCGTTGCGGCGCTGTTTGATTCGATGACCGTTCCCTGGAACGAGGTCGAGAAAAGTTCCGTCCAGTTCGAGCCGTAAAAAGAGTAAGCGCCGGAGAAACCGGACCAGTCGCCCGTTAATTGAAGCTTGGCCCCGGAGTTCTTTTTGACCGTCCCGGAACCGGTGACGGTACTCGAGAGCGTCAACACGTCGCTTGGGGTGATCGTCACGGTTTGTCCCGTCGCATTGGAAACGTTGACGGGCTCGGAGTAGGCCCCGGAACCGGTCATGGTCGTCCCGTCAAAAGTAACGTCGGCAAACGCCGGGGAAACGAGACACAGGAAAAGGGCTAGGGTTTTCTTGAACATGGGATTGACCTCAAACGAGCGAACAGTCAAAAGGTTTCGCTCTCGTTTTCGCTTTTTATTAATTAATTGTATTTTCTTTCGTTTATATTACCGGGACGCCGGACTATTGCATCGAAACGCCGGACGCGGCTTTCCCGTCGGCGCGGCTCCCTTTGCAGTAAAAAACTTCCGGGTCCACGCTGTAACCGACCCGCTGAACGGACGCGTCGCACATCGCCATCCCGAACGAGCCGGCGTGGCAGCTGCCGAAGCGGTAGCCGTACGTTCCCGAGTCGCTGATCCCGCCGCGGTCCTGAAGCGGAAGCTCGTAAGAACTCGAGCTGGTGAACGTTTCACCGGAATACGACCCGGTGCGGGTGGTGCGCAGGCAGTCGCGGTCGCCGCCGGTGAATGGGCTGTAGTCGTCCGCCACGCTGTTCGAGCAGTTTTCGTAATAGTCCGCCGGGACGTGCTTCTCACCGAGGAGGAACGTGTTGGAGCTTCCGTCGCGGATCTGGCCCATCGTCACGCGGGAGAGGAAGAACAAAACGCCCGTGTTTTTACCGGCGTAATCCGGCCAGTTGTTCCCGGAAACCCACGATTTGAGCGTGGCGACCGAGGGGTTCGTGTGGACCGGAACGTTTTCGGTGTAAACGCCCGCGCTCAGGCACTGGGAAACGTCCCCGGCGTTCCCGGCGTAGTCCGTTTTGTTGCACTGGCTCGAGGCCTTCAGATTGAAATTGACCTGCGGGCGGTCCTTCGTCGGAAAGAGTTTGCAGGTTCGGCGTGAAGGGCAGTGGAAGACCTGGATCGGGGTGGTCAGGAGCGTCGCCATGCCCGCGTTGTTCTGACTTTGAGCCTGATCCGCCGTCTGACCGTCCGTGGGGAGCTGGAAAAGCGCGCTCTGCTCGAGCATCGGAAGGATCGTGTAGAGCCAGGACCCCGGCTGCTTGTAGCCGATGCCGTTTTCCGGGTCGCCGGACCAGTTGAATCCGAACCCGCCCGAGGGGAAAGCTTTGTTATTGCTTTCGACGTTCATGCAGGCGAGCGAAAGGTTTTTCAGATTGTTGCCGCACTGCATGATGCGCGCGGCCTCACGGGCTTGCTGCACTGCGGGAAGCAGCAGACCGACCAACATTCCAATGATCGCGATGACCACCAGAAGCTCCACCAGCGTGAAAGCGGGCCAGGCCGGGAATTTCTTCGAACGGTTGTGAACGGGCATGGGTTTGTTGACCATCATAAAAAAAGGAAGGAAATGAAACTTCATGATTATATGATACACCACCGGAGAAATTTTTTCAATAATTTGGGCAAAATTTTTTGAAAAAATGGAAAAAAGAGAAAAAAGTGTGGGAGACGGGAGGGACCGGGAGTGACCGGAAAAAATTTTTTGAGGGGAATTGCGGCGTTTCTGTTGGCGGGCCTTTTCTTTTTTTCCCGCGGGGGGGTTGCGTTTCCCGGAATTTGTGCTACACTATTAATCTGCGTGAGATTTTTTGACCGACTGTTTCTAACCACTCATCCTTTTATGCAGGACCAAACCCTAAAATTTTTGCTTCGCCGCTTTCAGGAAGCCGGCATGTCCCCGAATCACAAGCTGGGCCAGAACTTTCTGATGGACCAAAACCTTCTGAAACTGGTCGTCCGAAGCGCCGACATACAGCCGACCGACATCATTTTGGAAGTCGGGACCGGAACGGGAGGACTGACCGTCCAAATGGCGCCGCTCGCGCTGCACGTGATCACGGTCGAGCTGGACGAGCAGCTTTTCCAGCTGGCCGGCGAGGAGCTTTTCTCGTGCGAAAACGTCACGATGTTGAATCAGGACATTCTGAAGAACAAAAACCGCCTGAACCCGGAAGTGGTGGCGAAGATCGACGAGCTCCGCGCTAAGTACCCGGAATCGGACCTGAAACTGGTCGCGAATCTCCCGTACAGCGTGGCGACGCCGATCATGACGAATCTTTTGGCGCTCGAAAACCCGCCGAAGTCCATGACGGTCCTGATCCAGAAGGAGGTCGGCGAGCGCATGATGGCCGAGCCTAGCACGAAGGACTACGGTGCGCTTTCGCTCTGGTGCCAGTGCCAGGCCGACGTGAAAATCGTGCGCATCCTTCCGCCGGGAGTCTTTTTTCCGCCGCCGAAGGTTTATTCGGCCATCGTTCATCTGGAGTACCGCCCGGAAAAACGCGCGAGGGTGAAAGACCTTCACCGCTGGCACGATTTCATCCGCGCCATGTTCTTCCACCGCCGGAAGTTCCTCCGCAGCGAGTTGATCTCCTGTTTCAAAAACGAGCTGGAAAAGAGCGACGTGGATGAGATCCTCGCCCGCATGAACATCACGCCCGAAACCCGCGCCGAGCAGTTGGACCTGGAGACGATGCTCGCTCTGTGCGACACGAGTTTCGAAATGGTGGACGCAAAAAATAAAATGAAGTAACCGGTCAGTTTGGCGATTCCTGATTCCTGAAAGGGAAAGATTTATGCCCCAATTACGCATTTTTCTCGTTTTTCTTTCGGTCCTGCTTACTTTTGTGACCGCGCTTCAGGCGGAGTTTCCTGACCTGATCCAGCCGGGCACGCAGTCGAAGCCCTGGCCTCAGAACGGCGACGTTCCGGTGAACACGGCCGCGTCGGTCCGCCGCATGATCTCCGATCTCGTGACGACGTACGGCGAAAAGTACGCCAAAGGCCAGGAATTTTTGACCCGTTTGGACTCGATCGAGGCCAAACTTGCCGCGAACGCCGAGGACTCAGGGGCGAAAGCTGAGCTTGAGGCTTTGATCCGCGAGGCGGCGTTGGCCAACCCGCTCCTCGATTTTGATCAGATCCTGGTCGTTCGCCGGAATGCCGCGCACGGGTGGGGCTTTCCCGTTTTGAACTCGCACACAAACGACACGATTGAGCGCATGGGCTGGGATAATGAATTGGCGACGATCCGGAATTTCAAGACTTCCGACCCGAAACAGGCGGTTCTGACGCCGTTTTACCGCCACCTGAACGATGGGATCATCCGTGACCTGGACCTTTCCTTCGACGGCAGGAAGGTGATGTTTTCCGGCATCGACCAAAACGGTCAATGGGCCATTTTTGAGGTGGGCCTCGATGGAAAGAATTTCCGCACGATGACCCCGATCGATCAGCCGGACGTTCAGTGGTTCGATTCGTGCTACCTGCCGGAGGAACCGTACATCGTGACGTGTTCCACTGCAGGGATCCAGGGGTTGCCGTGCGTTAATGGAAGTGCGAAAATGGTGAACCTCTACCGCGTGAACACAGAAACGAAAGAGGTCCGCCAGCTCACGTTTGAGCAGGACTCTGACTGGCATCCGTCGGTCATGAAGAACGGCCAGATCCTTTACCTGCGGTGGGAGTACACGGACGTCATGCACTACTTCTCCCGCATCCTTTTCTCAATGAACCCGGACGGACGCAACCAGCGCGCCGTTTACGGGAGCGGCTCGTATTTCCCGACCGCCTTCAAGCACGTGCGCCAGTGCCCCGGCGCGAACAGTACCAAACTCGTCGGCGTCGTTGGAGGGCATCACGCCTACCCGGAGACCGGCCGGTTGATGATCGTGGACCCGAATATGGGACGCTACTACCCTATGCGCTATCGGCCAACCAACAAAGAGTGGGGACCGCAAAATACTGAGCTGAACATTATGCCTGACATGTTGCCGAAAGAAATCACCGGCTGCGTGCAGGAGATCCCCGGCTGGGGGCGTGAAGTGGTCGGAAATGTTTGCGACGACCAGTCCCGTGGGCAGAAGTACACGTTCATTTATCCTTACCCGCTTTCGGACAAATATTTCCTCGTTAACATGGCGATCTCCAACGAGAAGTTCGGGGTCTGGCTTGTGGATGCGTTCGATAATATGATCCTCCTGGCCGAGCACGACCGCGACAGTCTCTTCGAGCCGTTCCCCATCAAGGCGCAGGAAAAGCCCCCGATCATTGCTGACACGGTGGACACGCAGCAGGACCGCGGGACCGTTTTCCTCACGGACGTTTATTTCGGCCGCGGGATGGAAGGCGTTCCGCGCGGAAAAGCGAAGAAACTCCGCATTTTCGCCTACCACTACGGCTACTTCAACTCGGGAGGGCACGAATCGGTCGGTCAGCAGTCTTCGTGGGACATTAAGCGCATCCTCGGCACGGTGAACATCGAGCCGGACGGTTCCGCCCAGTTCGAGGTCCCAGCCAACACGCCGTTCGCGATGCAGGTCCTCGATGAAGACGGCGCGGCACTGGCCCTGATGCGTTCGTGGACGATCGTGATGCCCGGCGAGGCGCTTTCATGCGGCGGCTGCCACGAGAATGCCAACGACATGACTCCGGTGAAAGCGACGATCGCGTCACGTACCGCCCCGCAAAAAATCCAGCCGTGGTTCGGCCCCGCCCGCAGTTTCGGCTTCGAGGCGGAAGTCCAGCCCGTCCTGAACGAGTTCTGCGTCGCGTGTCATAATGACGAGCGGAAAGACGGCGGAATCTCGTTCGTTGCGCATAACACGGGAAACTGGAGCACCGATACGGCATACGCCGAGCTGAACCCCTATGTTCGCCGTCCCGGTGTGGAAAGTGATCTGGACGTTTTCAAACCGATGGAGTACCACGCCTCGACTTCCGAATTGATCCAGATCTTGCGCCGCGGGCATCACGGCGTTCAGCTCACGCGGGAAGCGTGGGAACGGCTTTACACGTGGATCGACCTGAACGCGCCATACGTTGGAATGTGGAACAATCCGCCGATGGAGAAACGCCGGGTCGAGCTTCAGAAACTTTACGCCGGCATTTCGTACAATCCGGAGCAGGAGTACCGCGACGCTCTGGCGGCCCGGCTCGCGGAGATCAAGCCGATCATGCCCGCCCCGGAAGAAAAACCGGAGCCGGACGGTCTGAAAGCGGCGAACTGGCCGATGGACCCGGCTGCGGCCAAAGCGCTGGCGGGCGGTGAGGCTCAGCCCCGCATGACGATCGATCTGGGGAAGGACCACGACGGCCGGCCCGTTTCCATGACGTTCGTGAGGATCCCCGCCGGTGAATTCGTGATGGGCTCCCAGGATGGTTACACGGACGAGGCGCCGCGGACGGTCGTGAAGATCGCGAAGCCGTTCTGGATGAGCGAGACGGAGGTGACGAACCAGCAGTTCGAGTGCTTCGACCCGTCGCACGATACGCGTTACCAGGACGAGGACGGCAAAGACCACATTACGCCAGGCTACATCGCGAACCACCCGCTTCAGCCCGTGGCGCGTGTCACGTGGCAGGAATCCACCCGTTTCTGCCGCTGGCTTTCCGACCGGGCGAAACGGAACGTTCAGCTCCCGACCGAAGCCCAGTGGGAGTGGGCCGCACGCGCCGGAAGTGAGACGCATTTCTTCTTCGGGGACCGTGACGCGGACTGGACCAACTGGGCGAACCTCGCCGACGCCGGACTCCGCTGGACTTACGTCAAATGGGACGGCGGAAGCATGATCCATGTTCGGGATCCGTACCCGGAAGGCCAGCGCTACCCGCTGCGCGACGACCGGTTCACGGACAAATGGTTCTGCGTCGATTACGTGAAGCAGTACGCTCCGAACGCGTTCGGTCTGTACGACATGATCGGGAACGCGGCAGAATGGACCCGTTCCGATTACCGCCCGTACCCGTACGCGGACGGTGACGGACGCAACGCGGGGGATCCGACCGTGAAGAAAGTCACGCGCGGCGGAAGCTGGAACACTCGCCCGGCCGTTTCGGGTTCCTCGGTCCGCGTTCCGTACGAGCCGTGGCAGAAGGTTTATAACGTGGGCTTCCGCGTCATCATTGAAGACTGAAACCAATCAGGTGATTTTATGAGTCATTCCATTTCGATCA
>JAFTCU010000139.1 GCA_017454585.1 Thermoguttaceae bacterium
AACCATCGTGGGGAAGATCACCCTTGCTTTTTTGAGCCTTTTTTTCGTGGTCGGTCCGATCTTTGTGTTCTTTGCCGGGCGGTCGAATTTTGATTTTGGATTGGTCATCTGGCTGGCTTTGATGACCATCATCCCGTTGATCATTGTGGGGAATATACTCATGACCGACGATCTTGTGACGCTGGATCATGAGGGCCTGATGTACCGCCGAAAAGGGTTTTCCACGAAGGAACGTTTTTTCGAGCTTTCCTCCATCAAGGGCTTCGAGCAGACTTTGGTACGGAGCGGTAAAAATAGTCGCGAAGTGATTTTGATTCATCTGAAAGACGGGCCGTCGGTGGAAATCGCCAACGTGTCGTTCCTCTCCAAAAAGAAGCAGCTGGTTTTCGTCGCGGAATGCATGGAGTTTCTGAAGCGGCAAAAGCGTCCCACCTGGAGTCCCGACTCTACCGGGGAAATGACCGATGATGATTCGATGGAAGTGGTCCATCTGAAGACGGACCCTCTGCTTTTCGCCGAGCAGCCGGCTGATTCCAAGTGGATGCGTGACGAGGAGGCCGAAGATTTCACGATTTACAAAAAAGGGAAATTCTCGCTTGGAGGGCTTTTCGTCGCATTGTTTTTATGCTGCTTCTGGAACGGTATCGTTTCGGTTTTCCTCCTCTCTTTGTTCGGGGTCATCCCGTCGAAAAATCCGGTCGAGGCGGGTGAGTTCTGGTTCGTTTTCGTGTTCCTGATCCCGTTCGAACTCATTGGCCTGGGGTTCATTTGGGGCGTGCTCTGCGCCCTGTTTGCCGGCTGGAGCCAGGAACGGTGGGTCATTACGAAGAATGAAATTCGCCGCGAGACAAGAAATCTCGGGATCAAAAGCGTGAAGCGGTTTGACGTTTCGCGGGCCGAAAAACTCGAGATCGAGCCGGACGGTCTTTACTTTGTCGCGGGCGAGAAAGAGGAGGACGAAGAAACGCTCTGTACGATCCCGTTGGAATCGCAGGACGAGGCGCGCTGGCTGGCTGCGAGGTACCACCAAATGCGCGCGAGCTGGTAAAATTCAGGTCCGGAGGGCCGGCGTCCCGCCGGTCAAGTTAATGGAATTTCGTCCCTGCAACGGTGGCATAACTGCCACCGCTCGCCTTTTTAAAGGACCTTTCGGTGAGGGAGGCATGAAATGGTCAAGTCCCCCTTGCTAAAAATCCGTTTTCTGCTATAATATTCTGCGTTTTTGGATTTCTGGCAGGAGTTTATAGTATGGCGTCCTTTCAGCCTCATATTCACCCGGCGTTTCCCGTTTCCCACCCGGCTTCACAGCCGTGGTCTGGCGGGCTGCTGCATGGACTGGGGCATTTGGGATTCCTTTTCCTGCTTTCCCTTTTTGTGGCGGTTCCCGCGGGACTGGCGGGGGCGTTTTTCCGCCTGAGCGTTTTGTGGGCGAATCAGCTTCGCGAGGCGTTTCCCGGCCTGATTTACTTTTTGCCGGCGGGGGGCGTACTGATCGCGCTTTTGTACCGGTTCGCCCGGATCTCGCACCGCGGCGAGCTGGACGTGATCGTGAACGCCGTGCGCTCCCGGGAGCCGAACGTTTCGCCGTGGCTGGCGCCGCTGATTTATACCGCGTCGGTGATCTCGCACCTTTTCGGGGCGTCGGTCGGCTGCGAGGGCGCGTCGCTGATCCTTGGCGGCGGCCTTGGCGCCCAGTTCGCCCGATGGTTTAGGCTTGAGGGGCGCGACTTCGGAATGATCGTCCTCTGCGCCATGGCCAGCGCGTTTGCGCCCCTTTTGGGGACTCCGCTGACGGCGGCCGTGTTTTTGCTGGTAAGGACCCGAACGCACCGCCGGCGGCTTTTAGGGCCGTGCCAGGCCCCCGCGCTGGTGGCGTACGGGGTCACGA
>JAFTCU010000140.1 GCA_017454585.1 Thermoguttaceae bacterium
CCGTTTTCCGTGAAATGAAGCCGCATTTCGAGCGCCCAGTACTGGATCAGCGCCTCGGCTTTCCGGCGCACCGCGTCGTTTTTCGTCAAAAGGAGCAATTCCTCCAGACCCTCCAGAACGACGGCGTAGTAGGTCGTGGAGCCGAACTCGTGGATCCCGTTTTCCCACGTCCAGAAAAGGAACCGGTTCAGCCGGTCGATCCCCTCTTCCGTGAGTTTCGGGTCGTTGAGCGTCTCGCCGAGCAGGATCAGATTCGAGAAATTCAGGACCGCGATGTTCGTGTACTCCGGGGAAATGCGCCGCCGCAGGACTTCCGGGGCCGCGTCGCGCAGGATCTCGAAGATACGGGGGTGGATCTCCTCCGGCAGAACGTCCCGGTGCGCCCAGCAGTAGAGGAGACGCTGAACGACGAAATCGACCGCGTTTCGGTCCTCGACCGTGTGTTGACGCCAGTACCAGTAAAAATTCCCGCAGAACGGCGACTCGGGGGAAAGTTCCTGCATCCGGCGGATCATCGCGACGATCTCCCCAAGACGGCTCATCGGGAAGACCTGATTTTTTGCGTAGTCGGTCCGGAATTGCGGGTTTTCGTGAAGAAAAACTTCCACGGCCGTTTGCGCGAAGAGGTAGTCCGCGGGGCGCCGCACGCCGAACGTCGGCCACAATTCACCGTTCAGACTTTCCAGCCTCCGCCAGTTGTGCTCGTAGTTGGCCAGCGCCTGCGAAAAATAGAACGCCTGACGTTCCAGCTCGGGTTTGGCGTGCAGGACCGTCAGGCTTCCCAGGAGCAGAAAAGCCCCAATCAGAAATCGGGCCAAAAACCGGGTTTCCGGGGCGAAAGTACTCAAAAGGGTAAAAAAAGTCTTCATTTCAGGCTTTCTGATTGCGAGGGAAGGTTAAAAAAGGCTCCACTATTAATTAAACATAAGATTCAAATTTCTGCAAGGAGTTTTCAAGCGATTTTCAGAAAAAAAGGAAATTTTTCAAGGAGGGCTTGATTTTTTTTGAAGGATGAAGTAAACTGAGCGAAACGCGGCTGAACCCCGCATCCGTCCCGCTTTGATTTTCCCTTCATTTCATCCCATGAATTCCAAAATTCTCGACCTTGCGCTCGACTTCGCCCGGGAGTCGTTCAAAAACGATTTCAGTGGCCACGACTTTGCGCACACGTACCGCGTTTTCCAGCTTGCGGGGACGCTCGCCCAAGCCGAAAACGCCGACCTTTTGACCGTCCAGCTCGCTGCGGCTCTGCACGACGTGGACGATCCGAAACTCTTCGGCGGGACTTTCGGCCAGCACGCCCGTGCGGAGCGTTTCCTGCGTGAAAACGGCATCGCCGAGGAGGAGATCGGCCGCATTTGCGCCATCATTTCCGAAATCTCATTCAAAGGGACCGAAACGCGTACGCCGTCCACGCTCGAGGGAAAAGTCGTCCAGGACGCGGATCGGCTCGACGCCATCGGAGCGATCGGGATCGGCCGGGCGTTTGCCTTTGGAGGCTCCCGGGGCCGTGCGATGTACGACCCGGAAAATCCGCCGAAACTCGGGATGAATGCCGAGGAATACGCGAAAAATCAGGGTTCAACGATCAATCATTTTTACGAAAAACTCCTTCTTCTGCGCGAAATGATGAACACGCCGTCCGCCCGGAAACTCGCGGAGGACCGCCACCGGTTCATGGAGGCGTTTCTGGACGAATTCTTTGCGGAGTGGGAAGGAAAACGATAGAAAGGGGGCAGAAAATGTCGCAGAAGTACCCGAAAAAAACCGAAACGGTCGAGAA
>JAFTCU010000141.1 GCA_017454585.1 Thermoguttaceae bacterium
GCGCCTCTTTGACGCCGGGCTGGATCCTTATGCCGTCTGGATCGACCGGTGCCGGGAGAAGGGGATTTCGCCGTGGATCTCGATGCGCATGAACGACATACACGATGCGCTGGACGTGGAACACTGGATCCACTCGTCATTCTGGCGTGACCATCCCGAGTGGTGGCGCCGGCCGAACTCGGAAACCAAAGTCTGGGTGGACCGTTCGCTGAACTATGCCGTGCCCGAGGTCTATGCGTACAATCTGGCCTTTGCCGCCGAAATTCTGGAACGGTACGACACGGATGGGATCGAGCTGGACTGGATGCGTTTCGGTTTCCATCTGACTCCCGGAAAGGAAGCGGAGGAAGCGCCGATTTTGACCCGATTCGTCGCGGAGGTCCACAAGCTGGCGGACGAATGGTCCCAAAAGCGCGGGCATAAAGTTTCCGTCGCGGTACGTGTTCCGACTCACCCCGACGCGGCGGCCGGTCTCGGCATGGACGCGGTGGACTGGGCGAAAAAAGGGCTGGTCGATTGGATCATTCCGGCCCCGTTCTGGCGCACGACCGACTACGATATTCCGGTCGGACTCTGGAAAGAGCGCGTGGCGGGGACCGGCGTGAAAGTGATCCCGTGCGCGGAACACAGTACAGCCGCGGGGCCAAATCTCCCCATGACGCCGAACTCGCTGCAAATGTTGGCGGGCTGGGCCGATACGATGCGGTACCGCGGTGCGGAGGGGCTTTACCTCTTTAACTGGATGGACTGCCAGACGCTTCCCGTGCTTAAATCCGAGTACGAATTCCTCCTGAAAAACGGCCCGGCGGCGGCCGAAAACCCGGTTTACCCGCTGGCGTACCGCGATACGGTGCCGGAGGGCTTTTCGCGTGGCGAGCAGCTTCCTCGCAAACTCGCGACGGGAGCGGAGTTTACTGTTCCGCACGGCATCGATTTGGGGGCGGTCCACGTTCTTTTGGGCGTGAGTGAGGATGAACCGGTCCCCACCGGTGTGACGCTGAACGGGAAAACGGCCCTGAGCGCGGAGAAAGTCCCGAACGTGGGGCTGGAAAAAGTCACTCCGTTCGCCGTCCGTTACACGTTCCCGAACGACGCGGTGAGAGTTGGAGAAAACCAGATCTCCGTCCCGGCCCAGAAAGGAGCAAAAGGGGAGATCCGCTGGGTCGAGATGAATTAATTGGGTGGCGAAATAACGTAAAAAACGGGGTCATCACTGACCCCGCTCGCCGGTTTATTTCAGAGGCATGATCGTGATTCTGCGGAATTCGATCCCGCAGCCTTCGGACTGGAGCTGGATCTTGCCCGCCCGGGGCGAGACGTGGGTCGCGTGGTTCACGAACTTCCCGTTAAAGTAGCAGTCCACCGAGTCGCCGTCGCAGACCAGCTCGGCCGTGTTCCACTCACCCATCGGATTTTCGTTTACGGCCGGTTTTACGTCCGACGTGTCGGTCCAGTCCCGTGCAATGTCAAGCCTGCAAACGCGGTCGTTTCCCGTGAGCGTCACTTCCGGTCCGTTCGCGTCGTAGATGAAATACTTGCCGCCGAGTTTCTCTTCGGCGCTGACGGTCGATTTGAGAAAAACGTCCTGGAGGTCTTTCAGCCCGACGGTCCAGAAATCGCCCGACGCGCCAAGGATCAGATTGTACTCGTGGGAGATCATCCACACGCCGCCGAAGGAGCCGTCCTCACCGATGGAGTGGAACAGGATCCCGCTGTCCGGGGCCGCGCCGACTTTGGAGCCGTGAACTTCGCCGGTCCAGCGATACTCAACGATGAGGCGGTAATTCTCGAACGACTCGTTCGTCGTGATGCAACCCATTTCTTCGCCGGTGACGTGGATCACGCCGTCCCGGACGGAGAAAACTCCCTTCGGGTCGCAGTTCCTGCCGCGGCTGCGCAGGTACGTGTACCAGTTGGTGAGGTCTTTCCCGTTGAAAAGTTCCCGGCTTTGCGTGACGGGCGTGGGAACCGGTTCCTCTGCCTGAATTTCTGCCAGTCCGAGGAAGATGGAAAGGAAAAGGGTGGAAAAAAGGAGGGCGGGTTTCATAAAATGGACCATTCTGTAAAAGCAAAAAAAAGGAAACGGGTTTCTGGCTGAACGGGAAATCCGTCAACTGTGCGGGATGAAACTGAAATCTTCATCCAGGTCTTCCACGAACCGCGCGAGCAAATCGGCCGCGTGTTCCATGTCGTCGAGCGAAATCACTTCCACCGGCGAGTGCATGTAACGGTTCGGAATGCTGACCAGACCGGTCGCGACTCCCGAGCGGGTCATCTGGATCACGAAGGCGTCCGTTCCACCGGGTCGGCCGTTTGCCATGAGCTGGTACGGGATCGCGTTCTGCTCGGCTTTTTCGCAAAGACGTTCCACCAGAATCGGATTGAAATTTGGGCCGCGCTTGATGACGGGGCCACTGCCGAGTTTAATGTCGCCGATCTTCTTTGGGTCCACGGTCGGGCAGTCGGTCGCATGGGTCACATCTACCGCGATCCCAACGTGCGGGTCAATGCCGAACGCGGCGGGTTTCGAGCCTCTGTAGCCCTCTTCCTCCTGCGTGGCAGAGACGGCGTAAACCGCGCATTTCAGCTTGGCCGGATCGATTCGGCGCAGGGCTTCCATGATGACCCACACACCGGAACGGTCGTCCATAGCGCACGAGGCGAGCTGATTATTGCCCAGTTCCGTCTGGAACGTCCGGACCGTGATCGTGTCGCCGATCGCCACTCTTTCCGCCGCTTCTTCCGCGCTTTTCGCCCCAATATCGACCCAGATCTCGTCGAGTTTCGAGGCTTTCGCCCGCTCCTCCGGTTCCAGGAGATGAATGGGTTTGCGGCCAATGACTCCGCCGACCGGACCGTTTTTCGTCCAGATCGTAACGTGCTGCCCGATGAGATTTTGCACGTCCCAGCCGCCGAGGGAGTGAACGTAGATGAAGCCGTTTTTTTCGATGTTCAGGACGCCCAGCCCGATCTGGTCGCAATGAGCGTCAAGCAGAACGCGCAGTTTCGCGCCGGGATTCCGGACCGCGATGACGTTTCCCATCACGTCGGTCGTCACCTCGTCGGCGAAATCCTTCACGTAGGCGCGCACGACGTCCTGCACCGGCTGCTCCGCGCCCGTTGCGCCAGAAGTGGTCAAAAGCTGATTGAAAAATTCTCTCTGTTTCCGTTCCATGGTGAAAATCCTTTCTGATTTCACCCATTATACCACACTCGGAAGCATCTGAACAGAGGGAGGGGGGAAATAGTTAGGAGTTAGGAGTGAGGCGTGAGGAGTGAGGAGTGAGGAGTGAGGAGTTACGCGGGCGCGGAACGCTGAGTTCAGAAAGACTTCAACCCATAAAAGCCGGAGGCTTTTCCAACTCCTAACTCCTAACTCCTCACTCCTAACTATTTAAACCGGTTTTACGTGGGTGCGCAGGATTTGGACCCCTTTTTCGATCAGAGTTTGCGTCACGATCCGGGTCGCATCGTCGCGGGTCATGCCGGGATTTTTCTCGCACATCGGCCGGAGGAAACCTTTCCGGGAGTGACCCACCAGAATCGGGATCTCCAGTTCCTGAAACCGGTCCATCTGCTCGACCAGCGTCCAGTTATGCGCGAAGGTTTTCCCGAACCCCAACCCCGGGTCGGCAATCAGTTTTTCTCGCGGGATCCCCGCATCGAGCAGGGCGTCACGCCGGGCGGCGAGGTACGCCAGGACTTCGGCCGTTACGTCGTCGTACGTCGGGTTTTCCTGCATGGTTTTCGGAGTTCCTTTTTTGTGCATGAAGCAGATCGCGGCTCCAAAATCAACGGCGGCCCGGATCATTTCCGGGTCTTCTGCCCCCGAAATGTCGTTCAGGATCTCCACGCCATGTTCCAGCGCGAATCGGGCCGTTTCCGGGTGGTACGTATCGACCGAAAGGAACGGCTTTTCCAGCCCCAGAGCCTCCGCGCGGGCGAAGATCCCTTCAATGACCGGCGCGATGCGGCTGATCTCGACCGATGCGGAAACCGGGTCGCTCCCCGGGCGCGTGCTTTCGCCGCCCACGTCCAGAATGTCGGCCCCTTCGAGGAGCAGGGAGATCGCGTGTCCCACCGGGTCCGGTCGGCCTCCGTCGGAAAACGAGTCGGGCGTCGCGTTCACGATCCCCATCCAAAGCGGACGGGCGAGCGGAATGGTTCGAAAAGCGGTTTGAATGTGCATTTTAGTTCGAATTTAAACAGTCACGGCCCGCGGCCAGTTCAAACGACTGACTGCGGACCTCAATTCTATGGTGAAATAAAACTCAGAACGTCACCTGGACGCGGGTCCCGAAAACATGCTCCCAGCCGACCCGACCGTCGAGGTCCTGACCTTTGGTGCCGACCCCTGAGTACTCGACACGTTCGATCGAGTAGTTGAACATCCAGCGCATATTTTCGTTCAGATACCAGTTCAGGCCGAACGTGTTGGCAAGGGCTTTCCCGTTGGTTCCCGTATGATTGGCGGCGCAGGAGTAACCGGCGGCCAGGTCGGTCGTATCGACCCAGGAGCACTGGTAAGCGATTTCCCACGCGCCGGGGCCGGTGAAGACGCCAACGCCGTCTTTGCAAGTACGGATGAAGGGGTTTTTCGGCTTGAGCAGACCGAACGATCCGCCCGCCTTGCGGTAGTTGCGGCTTTCGCCCGTCAGTGTGTAGGCGACTTCAACGTAGCCGGCGTTGACCGTGGCGTCTCCCGCAAGATCGTCCTGCATGAAGAAGACGCTGTGCTCCGCATCAATCGAAAACGCGCCACGGATCCAGTACAGTTCAAGGCCCACGACGTTCATATCATGCAGACCCGTCAGGAGTCCGGTATTCAACACAGCCGGGCAGATTGCCGTATCACCGGTGAAACTGCATTGCGTACCATAATCCGAGGCTTTTGTCTGGTCGAAATGGCGGTAGGAATAACTCGCGCCCAGGTGCAGGAGGAACTTCTGGCCGCAGGAGTTTTCTGCGTACCAGGGTAAATAGGTCGCGCGGGTAGTGAACGCCATGTGACCGTGCTGGCCAACACAGCCCAGAGTTTTTTCTTTCATTGAGGACGCGAACGCGCCGGCGGCCCAGGTGAAACGATCCGCGTTCGACCAGTTGCTCACCAGGATACCAATGTTTCGGCTTCCGCAGATGGAGCGCATATTGTTCATATAGGACCGTTCCATAAAGAGAGTGGCTTCGGTGGCAGTCAATTCTTCACCGCTCCACGGTTCCTTCATGTGACCGATTTTCAGGTCCAACCCGCTTGGCATATTATAAAGACCGATCCAGAGGTCTTTGATGTTCGTGTTCGCGATGTCGTACGTCATGCGGTAGTTGATCATATCGTACCACGTGCCGCGCAGATCGATCCAGGCCTGACGGACTTTCATGCCGTCATTCGGGGTATTTCCGGCAAACTCCGCGTCATCATCGAGGGAGCAGATACCCGTGTCCCATAAAATATTACCGCCCCATTTATTCTGGGGTTTTGTATACTTTTTTTTGTCCTCTTCGGCTTTCTTTAGTTCTGCCTTCAATTTGTCGTCGGCGAGCTGCTTTTTCACGGCGGCCACATCCTGCTGAAGCGCTGACCACTCACTGGCCGAAACGGTGATCATTTCCTCTTCGGCTTTGACCGCAGTTTCCGCCGCGGGGGTCGGAGTAAGCAACGATGATTTGGCATTGTCCTGGGCATTCAAGGCACAAATGGCCTGGAAGGAAAAAATTAAACCCGCTGAAATTTCCAGGGCCTTTACAAATGAACGCTTGTTCATAGACGAATCCTTTCATAAATGAACGTCTGTTTATAATCAGTTGATTATCTTTTCGACCGTTACAATTCAATTTTTTAGCGAAATTGATTTTAATGGCAAAGGTTGCTTATTTTGTTTATTTTGTTTTATCGGCAAAGATTAAGCCTCTGGAATCCAGCGAAATTTTTTTCTGTACACCTTGCGCAAAAATGGAATGTGGGTATAATATTAAAAAAGGAATAAAAGATTCCTCACATCAGGAGGCGAATCATGAAGAAAATCAAATGTGGAAAATGTGGTCACATTTCGGACGTTGAAAACCCGGAATTGGGGTCTCGCTGCCAGAGCTGCGGGGCGGAGATCATTTCGAAAAACGCTAAAATCACCGACGTGTGTCTTTTTTGCGGTGAACCGATCCGTCCGAACGAGACGGAAATTTTTTGTCCCGGCTGCGGCACAGAGTATCACGCCGATTGCTGGCTCGATCACGACGGCTGCGGCGTGGAGGGGTGCGAGTACGTCGAGTATCTGGCGCCGATGGAGATACCCGTTGCGTCAACGGCTCAATCTCCGGTCGTGAATGAAACTCCGAAGTCAACGTCAGAAGAGGTTCAGCCGGCTTCTGAAAATCTGAAGGCCGGAGAGGATTTTTTCGTGATCAAAAACGCTCCGGCCGATCCGACAAAGAATAAAACCGACGAGGCGAAGCTCATCCGGGAGAGCAAGGAAAAATTCGAGAAGCGTGCCGAAATTCCGGAGCAGCCGAAAATCACTCTGGCCGACATGAAATCGTGGTTCAACACGCCGCGCGACACGAAATACGACTTCGACGGAAAGTGGTACAAAGACCCGTACCTTTTCCAGAAGGCCAAAAACTACTTGATCTTCCTTTTCGGAGGAGTCATGGGAGGCGCGGTCCTTGGTGTTTCGCTTGCGGTGATCATGCTCATGTTTAAGTTCATGTTTTTCCATACGGGCTTGAGTTGGGGCACGATGTGCTTCTTTTTCTTTGTCGGCCTGATCGCGGGAATGGTTTGTGCCGTGTATCTCGCGTACCGGACGATGGCGACGCTGATCGATAATTAAACGGAGCTCCAAAAACCTCAAATCTTTTTCCAGGTGTGAGTGCAGCCTGATTCAAACCTCAATTTAAACACGGATTTTCACGGATTAAAAGGATTTCCGCAGATTTTTTAAAGGGGTTTTAAGTGTTTTGGGGTGATTTTCACTCAATTAAAATGAAATCCATTTAATCCATTAAATCCGTGAAAATCCGTGTTTAAATAAAAGGTGAAAGTGAAACGGGTCTGGTATTTAGGATGGGAGTTTTTTAGAACTTCCGGGAATTAATGAATGAAAAATCCTGCGTTTTCAGGGGGATTAATCCATGAAAGAACACGAAGTTACCGATTCCACTTTTGACGGCGTGAGCGCGAACCGCTCGGCCAACGCCCGCCTTCGGCTCTGCTCCCGCATGGAAGTCATTCCGGGAAACAGTCTGGAGGAAAAATTCGCGAAAATGAAGGCCTGGGGGCTTGAGGGCGCCGAGGTCAACGTACCGCTTTTCGGGAAAGAGGATGAAATTCGCACCGCTCTGGCGAATGCCGGCCTTGCCGCGGCGATGACGAACTTTGGCAAAAATCCGGGAAATATCATTTCCGCTGATCCCGAAGAGCAGAAACTCGGCATCGAATCGATGAAGCGGAAACTCGAGGCGGCCGCGAAGGTCGGCTGCAAGGGAATGCTTTACGTGCCGCTTTTCGGGACTCCGAAGGCGCCCGAGACGAATCAGTCGATCCGCGCGCGCTTGGTGGACGTTCTGCACCCGCTGGCCGAATTCGCTCACGAGCTGGGGACCAGTATCGTTCTGGAGCCGCTTTGCCGGATGGAATCGACGTTTCTCTCCCGGATCTCGGACGGCGCGGCCATTTGCCGGGACGTGGACTCGGAAGGGATGAAAGTGATGGGCGATTTCTACCACATGAGCATCGAGGAGACCGACATGATGGGCGCGTTCATCTCCGGCGGGAAATACCTGGCGCACGTCCACCTCGCCGGCGGCCTTTCTGATCCGAAACGGTCCATCCCAGGCCAGAACCAGAGCCGGTTCGTCGAGGGTTTCCGCGGCCTGAAGTACATCGGTTACGACCGCTTCTGCTCGTTCGAGTGCGGAGTCCGCGGCGACCGTGAGGTGGAGATTCCGAAAGCCATCGCCTTCCTGAAACGGGAGTGGGAACTGGCCGTCGTGTGAGAGAGGAGAGTTTATGCCTACATACTCATTGATCGCTGGCGTAAACGGCGTTGGGAAAAGCAGTTTTGCCGGCGTACTCCTGACGCAGCCGAACGAGCTGGGGATCTACATCGACGCGGATAAAATCACGGCCCGGCTCGGCGGTTCGGCCCTGGCTGGGGGGAAGTCGGCTTTGAAGCAGATCCGGCAGTACGTTACGGAGGGCATGAGTTTTATACAGGAAACGACGCTTTCCGGGAAACAACCGCTCGAAACGATTCAGGAAGCCCGCAAAAATGGCTTTCAGATCCAGCTTTTTTACATCGGGCTGGATTCGCTCGATGAAAGTCTGACACGGATCCAGAACCGGGTCAGGTTGGGTGGTCATTCCATCCCGGAGGCGGACGTCACGCGTCGATTCAAGAAACGTTTCGACGATTTGCTCCGCGTTTTGCCGTGGTGCGACTCAGCAAAACTCTACGACAATCGAAACGGATTTCAACTGGTCGCAATTTGGCAGAATGGTCTTCTTCAGCCAGTGGGGTTCACTCAGCCCGAGTGGCTGAAAGAATTGATCAAGAAGAAAGAAGAGACGTTTTAGTGTTTTTTTCGGGGTCATGACTGTCCTCGCTCGCCAGTGTTCCTTTAAATTCATCATTGAAAGAAATGCGATTTTCACTCCTTTTAGCGTTTTGTTGTGTGTTTGCGGCTTTGACTCAGGCGGCGGATTGGCCCGTCGCGGGGAGCCGGGCCGGGAATTGTACGTACTACGAGTTCGACCTGAACGGGAAAACCGCTAAGGTCCTGGTTCCTGACCAACAGGCTCCGGGGAAACCGTGGCTTTTCCGGACGGTCTATTGGCGCGCGTTCCCGAATTCCGAGGACGTGATGCTTCAGAAGGGCTGGGCGGTTGCCTGGATCCAGACCAACGACCGCTTCGGGACCCCGGCTGATAATGCGCAGAGGCTGAGCCTTTACGAGTACCTCGTCAACGAGCAGGGCTTCAGCCCCAAACCGGTCGTTTTCGGGATGAGCTACGGCGGGCTTTCCTCGCTGCGCTGGGCGCTTGCCAACCCGGACAAAATTTGCGGGATCTACATCGACGCGCCGGTCTGCAATTTCATGGACTGGAAGACGAAATACGCCGACTGCTGGAATGCCGCTCTGAACGAGTACGGCATGACCGAAGAGGAGCTTCTCAATGGCGACGGGAACCCGTGCATCGCGGTGCGCAAGCTGGCGGAGCGAAAGATCCCGATGCTGCTGATCTGCGGCGACGCGGACAAAACGGTCATTTTCACGGAACACGGCCAGAAACTGGCGGAAAACTTCCGCGCGGCGGGCGGCGACCTGGAAATGCACGTTAAACCCGGCTGCGACCACCACCCGCATGGTCTGGCCGACCCCACCCCCGTGGTCGAGTTTTACGAAAAATGCTGGAAGAACGCGCAGTGATTCTGACGGACACACCGTCGAGCGGCGGGTGAAAAACTGCCGCCCGATGGACGTTTAAACTAAGAATAAAAACGCTGATTCTTGCTCTTTGGCTTTTCTGGGAGCGTCATTTTCAGGGCGCCTTTTGTCAGAAGTGGCTCGAGGATCTTCTTGACGTACGAAATAGTCTGGATCCCCAGAAAATCCGCGATTTCCTGCCGGGACCGCGGCGTTTGGCAGAACTTCAAAAGCTCTTTTTTAGGGCTCGTCTCCGCTCGCGATTGAGCGGACGTTTCTGAGTTGAAAAAAGTCACGCAAAATTCATTCCGGGAATCCTCAAAAGTAGCCTCGTCCAGGCCAGCTTCGCGCATTTCCCGCTGAATGGTCGGAATTCCCGAGTAGCGGTTTTCTGTGATTTTGAGCGTTTCCAAAGCGCGTGCCAGCTTGGGGTTTCGCGTGTCAGGCTGGACTTCCCCCAACCGGCTTAGCGTCAGCCGTCCATAGAGACCGCCCGGGTTTCGGATTTCCAGCCGGTCCTGAAAAAACGTCATTTCGATCGGCATCGCTTCGGTGTGTACGCTGTAATCCCGATGGATCAGAGCGTTCAAAATCGCTTCGCGCACGGCGGTCAACGGGTACTCCAGCCGATCCACTCGTTTGCCGGTTTGTGGGTCGATGATCGTCCGGTTTTTCATGTTCCGGACAGCGAATTTCAGCGCTTTTTCCAGCATTTCGACCAGCGTTCCTTCGATCCGTTGATTATCGAGGAAGCGCAAGCCTTCTTTCGTCGCGTCCCCTCGCTGTGTACCGGGGATCACCGTCGCATTGATCGTGTATTGGGGGTAAAAAAGCTGGGGGAAAAACGAAAAAAGAAGCGTACAGAGCAGTGTCGGGTGGTCGTTTTTCACGAGGCCCGTGAGTTTCAGAACGGTTTCTTCCGGGAGTTTGGCCAAATTTGGTGTATTTTCTTTGACCAGTCCCAAATATTCGTTCATTTTTTTCAGGTCGATCGTTTCGAGCGTCGCCTTTTCGTTCTCCCGTACGTCATCTTCGTACTTTTTCCGGAAGGCTTCGTAACTGTAAATTTCATAGTCCGTCATCGGTTCGTCCGAATCGCCCACCCGGACGAAAGAGCCTTTGATTTTCCCTTTTCCACTGTAATAGCACGGACGTTCTGAAAGATCCACTGCAGGAATTTCGGCAGAAACGACGGTTTTCCCATCGACGAGCGCTGAACAGAAAACAGGCCGAACGACCGGGAACATTTGCTTGCACTGCTCGTTGACCTTTTTCTGAAGGTCCTGAGGGTCATAAACGCCGCAAATTTTCCAGTCTGAGTCCTCGTCGATCCCGAAAAGCAGAATCCCACCATCGTCCTGATTCGCGAAAGCGGAAATCGAGTCGTAGAGCTTCGTCGGGCATCCACTTGCGGCGGCTTTGAGTTCCAGCGTCTGCGATTCCGTTTTCTCCGTCAAAATTTTCCGAACGAGTTCAAGGAGTTGAGTTTCTGTCATTTTGATCCTCTTTAATTCTCATAATTGTTGAGTTCCTTTAAAAATTATACACTAAAATTTTAGTTAATGCAAGAAGTTTTCACTAAATCCCGGTAATATTTGAGAAGTTTCGCTAAAAATTTTGCCTTTTTGATGAATTTTTCACTAAATTGAGATTGATTTCACTAAAATTTCACTAATTTGTATAAAATTTCATATTTTTGAGCAACTTTCATTAATTTAAGTGGCTTTTCACTAAAAACTCCCTCAAAAGTTTTTTTAGGAACTGGTTGACAAAACGAAAACCCTGCGTATAATTGATTAATCGTACGTGCGAGGGGTTCCTTTTCGGCGAGTCCCTCCCTCTTTCCCCTTTCCTCCCCTCCCTATTCAAGGACCCCGTTTTATGAGCACCGCGCCGGAGACCTGGACCGTTCTGCGCCTTCTCAAGTGGACGACCGATTTTCTGAAGCGGTACGACGTGCCTTCGCCGCGGCTCGATGCCGAGATTTTGCTTGCCGAGGCGATGGGCTGCACCCGCGTGGACCTTTACACCCGGTTCGAATACGAGCCGACGCCGCAGGAGCGCGAGACGTTCAAGGCCGCCATTCGCAAGCGGTCCGAGGGCGTGCCGGTCGCGTATCTGGTCGGGCACAAGGAGTTTTACTCTCTCGATTTTCTCGTCGATCCGGGCGTTCTGATCCCGCGGCCCGAGACGGAATTTCTGATCGTCGGCCTGTTCGACCTGGTGAAAGAACGTTTCGGCTCGATGGACGCGGAAATGACCATCTGCGACGTGGGGACCGGTTCGGGGATCCTCCCGATCACCGCGGCTTTGAATCTGAAAAACGCCCGCGTCCTTGGCGTGGACATTTCGCCGGAGGCGCTGGCCGTGGCGCAGAAAAACGTCGAAAAGTACGCCGATCGCCTCGGCGGGCGAGTGGTCCTGGGCGAGAGCGACCTTTTCAGCCGGGTTTCCGACGCGACCCGGTTCGATTTCATCATTTCCAACCCGCCGTACGTCGGCCGGCGTGAGATCGACGCGGAGCTGGAAACCAACGTTTACCGCTACGAGCCGCACGTGGCCCTTTTCGGCGGTGAGGTCGGCACGGAGCTGATCGCGCGCCTTTTGCCCGACGTTCCGAAGCGCCTGAAAGAGGACGGTTTTTTCCTGATGGAACTGAGCCCGATGATCCACGCCTCCGTGGTGGAGCTGATCGGCCAGACGCCGGGCCTGGAGTACGTGAAGACGATCAGGGACCTGGACCAGCAGGAACGGATCGTCGTGGCAAAGAAAAGTCCGTGATGATGAAGCGGACCCGATTTTTTGAGACGAAACCATTCATTCGGCCTTCAAACCCAGTTTTCCCGGGGACCAAAACCATGAAAAACCTTTCCATTTTCCTTTTCGCAGTTTTCGCTGCCGCCGCATTTGCCGTGGCGTCGGACTACATTCCGGAGCCGCAGCCGGTCAAGAGCGCGGTGGAGCTTTCCGCCCTCTACTACCCTGGGACCGAGCAGATGGCCGAGTGGGACATGGTCGAGCAGACGCTCCCCGGGATCAAGCCCCTGCTTGGCTGGTACGACGAAGGAAACCCAGAGGTCATCGACTGGCAGATCAAATGGGCCGTCGAGCACGGGATCAGTTCCTTCTGCGTGGACTGGTACTGGAATCAGGGCGTTCAGCGCCTCGATCACTGGGTGAAAGGCTACTACCAGGCCCGTTTTCGCAAGTACCTCAAATGGTACATCATGTGGGCGAACCATAACGAGCCGGGCGCGCACTCTACGGCCGACATGATCCGCGTGACGCAGTTCTGGCTCGAAAATTACTTCAAAACCCCCGAATACTACACGCGGGACGGCAAGCCCGTGGTGTGTA
>JAFTCU010000142.1 GCA_017454585.1 Thermoguttaceae bacterium
CGCATCGTAGGCCGGGCCGTAGGTGTTCGACTCGGCGTCGTAGGCGGCAATGCAGCCCGTGACGCAGGTGCCGTGGTGATCGTCCTGGCTGGGCGACGTTAACCCGGATTGGGGGTTTTTGACGTTCGCTTTGTCCCACACGGCCGACGTGTCGTTTGGCGACTGCGTTGGCAAATTCGACATGAACTGTTTGTAAATTTCATTGTTGTAAACCACTCCGGTATTGTACGCCAAAGAGGTGTCAATATTGGAACCGAAGAACGGGTGCGTCATGTCAATGCTGTCGTCAATGACGCCCACGACGACGTTCTTACCGGTAAACCCGAGATTCCAGGCGTACGGCGCGTTCACGGTTTCCAGCCACGAACTGTATGTCGTCGGAACCTCGCGCTCCGCAGCGTACAAACTGATACTGATCGCTGCAAACCATAAAACGACTAGCCCAAAACGGTAAAAAGGCCTGAATAGTGACATGATATACATCGCGAAAGGAGTTTTTCCTCTCGCCCTTTCTTCAATTCATAATTCATAATTAAATTACCGCAGATGCTGTCGGCAGTACTCGTACATCGCGATGGCCGTGGCGGTCGCCGCGTTGTGCGAGAAGGGAAGGCCGTACATCGGAATCTCCACCACGTCGTCGAGGCACTTGAGGATCTCCGGCTCGATCCCCAGCCGCTCGTTACCAACGACCAGAAGGGTTTTTTCCGGGAAGGCGTACTCGTGGAGCCAGTACGAATCGTTCGTCTGCTCGAGGCCCACGATACGCCAGCCTTTTTCCTTCCATTTTTTCAAAAGTTCCGGGGCGAGCGTCCGGTGCTGCTCGATTTCCAGGTCGATGCCCGTTTCACGTGCGATTTTGGCATTGACGCTGGCGTTTCCGCAGCAAATGATCTTCCTAACGCCGCAGCACCCGGCCGCCCGGACGATTCGCGAAAGGTTCACATTGCTGTGCATTGGCGGGACCGCAACGACCAGCTCGCGCGGATGCTCAAGCTCGAGCGGGTCTTTGTGACGGATTTGAACAAATTCCTGAGGCATTTTAACCAGTTTTCAAATTAATAGGACGTTCATCTTCAAACACTCTTGCACAAACGCTTGAGGCCACTCAACAGAACCTGAAAACTGACGGAACGGTTTATTTCCGGCTCCAGATCCATAAAAGGCGCGATTGCTTCCGATCCGGAAACTTTCTGGTAGTAACCAGCCGTCAATGAATTCAGGATTTTTGAGGGGTTTTCCAGGTGGTCAGGATCCCGGAATTTTTCTTTTTTCTGAAGTTTTTTCAGGCCCTTGATTTCCAGCCCGGCTTCGACCGCCGCGAGGTCTCCTAGGTAAAAACTTTCCAGCTCGCGGCACGCGATGCGGATCAGTACGCGGTCGGCTTTTCCGGTTTCCTGAACCATTTTCATCAGCCGTTTCTTGATGGTTTTGCAGTTGCCGGAATCCTGGTCGCGCATTACCAGGAAAACCGCTTTAGGGTCCTGCCAGAATTTGATTCGCTTCACGAATCTCTTTTCCAGGTCCTGCTTTCCCTCAAAAGTGATGAAAGTGGTAGTGATTTCCGGCAATAAACGCGGCAAAACCCCCTTGAGCATTTCTGCGGCTGAAGGTTCCTCGATAAGGCAGACGAGCGAGGTCATTGCGGGTCCACCTTTCCGAAAAGACCCTCTTTCCACAAGTACCCCATCTGATCGCCTTCCTGAACGTACGCGGCCAACTGTTTGTTCTGTGAAGCGCGGAGAATTTTCGTCGAACCGTTCTGTTTTTCAAGCCAAAAAACCTCCTCAAGCCGGGCTGCGTTGAGGAAATCCGGACTGTGCGTCGAAACAAAAACCTGCTCGCCGTGCTGTGAGTAAAGACGAAATTCTTCCGCCAGGCGGTAGAGCAGGGCAGGGTAAAGCTGATTTTCAGGTTCTTCCACGCACAAGAGCGGGTGCGGCTGCGGGTCGTAAAGGAGCGTCAGGTACGCCAGCATTTTAATCGTTCCGTCAGAAACGTAACGCGCCAAAAACGGGTCCTGAAAAGCCCCATCCTGGAACTTCAGCAATACCCGGCCCTCCTCGGTCGTTTTGGCTTCGACTTTGGAAATCCCAGGTACGCTGGCTGCGAGACGTTTCAGAATCTTCTGAAAAACGTCCGGGTGATTATTATGCAGGTACTCGATCACCAATGCGAGGTTTTCCCCCTCACGTGAGAGATGGTCGGCAAAACCGGCTTCCTGTTCCGGTCGGGCTTTACTGATATGAAAATCGGAGACGTACCAGTTCTCGATGAGAGTCGCTAAAGCTACGACCGCCGGGAAACGCTCATATTGTGCAAGGCCCTTGATCGCCAGAATGTCCGGGGAACGAAGTATTTGTTTCTCGCGAACAAGCTGGTTTATGTCAGTTACGGCATCCAACTCATTGGTAACGGCATCTCCTTTGCCATTCGCGAAATCCAGAAACCTCCACGGCTTGCCGTGACTGCCGCGCCGGTACTGAAGAAGTTCACGTTCAATGACGACCCGGCCCTTTTCGTCTTCATTGATTGCAAGCAGGTACGTAATGAGCGGGGAATCCGATTTTTCACGGAATTTGAGTTCAATCTCGATCGGCCCATCAGCTCCGCGGCTTCGTACTTCACGAAAACCACGGCTTCCACCCATTTTCATTAGTGCCGTTTGAATGTTTCCGGTCAGAGCATCCTTCAAAAAACCGAAAAGGGAGAAAATCGTGCTCTTTCCGGTTCCATTTGCGCCCACGAGGACACAGAAGCGCGGAATGTCCGTCATTTCGGCGTCTCGGAAGGTTTTAAAATTCTTTAATCGTAACGATTCGATTTTCATGGCTTTCCCTGCGTTAAAACTCTTTGATCCGGTTTTTTAATCCAGTTCCCACTTTTCCAATTCTTCTTTGTTTCTTGATATATATACGCGGTACTCGTCATCCAGTTCACTGAAAGATTTGCCGAGGCGGTTGGGGATGGAGTCGGGCGTGGCTTTTCCGGTGTAAATGTCGCGCAGAATGTCCGTCACGCCGTCACGGTACTGACCGCTGCCGGAGTGAAGGAGGAACTGCATCAGTCCGGAGGCCTGCGAGTAGAGCCGTACCATTTGCGGGTGACCCTGGAACTGGGCGGTGTTCATGGCCGAAAATTCTTCGAGCGGAATGTAAAAATTATTCTTGACGAAACGTACGCGGGCAGCCAAAAGGCGCGGCGTATCAAATCCCCCGACCACGTGGCAGTTTTCCTCGTCGTGAAGCGATTCCATATACGTCGCGATCCCCTCGATCATCCAGAAATTCGGGCTTTCGACCAGCTCAAACGACCGACGCCCAGCCAGCGGCGCAAGCTCGGCGAAAAGCTGGTGGGTCACTTCGTGGAGCATCGTCGCGCGGTCAAATTCCTGGCCGGCGAAGAAGTAACTCGTGCGGTCCTCCATGATGTAAATTCCGCGTGAACCCCGGACTTGCGGGTAGCGCGGCGACAGAAACTCGACGTAATTTTCCTGATTCCGGAAGAAAAAGAGCCGGTGCTTGCCGTTCGTGCCCGTGCCGCGTGGACCGCCTGCCGCCTGGAAGGGTTTGCCGGCAAAAAGGGCCTGGATCTGCGCATCCGTCGCGAAGTAGCGCAGGAACATTTGCTTCCAGACACGGTACAAAACTTCCACTTCCTCGCCGATTTTGACCGCGGCGGGGAGCGAGTGGTTCGTCACGATCGTGAAATGCGGCGTTTCGACAGTCCAGCCGTTTTCAATGTTGAAATGGGCTGCGGCGTCCTGTTTTTCGGTGATCCACTTTCCTTTGTAAAGACGCTCGCCCGCTTCATAGCGTTCGACGTTTTTCGGGAGCATCCAGCCGAAACGGGGATGGTAAACCATCGTCCGCGCCTGCTTTTTCTCAAAAGGGGAAAGCCAGTGATTTTCGACCAGTTCATAGCCCAAAATTTCCCGTGCGGCGAGATGATCCGGATTTTCTTCCAGAGTGCGCATCAAAAAATCGAAACCGAGCGCGCAGTGGCCATCCTGGACCGCGGCCTGAGCCAGTCGGAAGAGCTGATTCGACGCCTGAAGACGGAGTTTTGAGAAACGCCGTGTCCATTCTTCATGCGGAGAAACCGTCCTGTTTTCCTTTTTTGAGGACTTGCTCTTTTCCGATTTACCCGTTTTGCCCGATTTCCTGGAGTTGGAAACGTTTGACTGGATCAGATCAGGATTTTGTACTTCCTGAGGAAGAATCCCGAAACAGAACTGGTCTTCATTAGCGGGAGTATGGTTAAGCGACCGCGTTTCCTCCGCGTCCTCCTCGAGTCCCTGCTCTTTTGCCCATTCCATGAGCCGGAGAATTTCCGTCTCATATCGTTTCTGGAAATCGGCATTCTTTTCCCGGTATTCACTCAGTTCTGAGGCTGAAATGAAAGCGTTCCAGGTTCCGATCAGAAACAAAAAAACGAAAAAATCAAACCGGCGGGCCATACTCACCTCCAATAGTTTTCCAACTGTATTAATTTTAACAAAAAATGGTTTTCTTGCAAGGGTTAAATCAAAAAGTCTGACAAAATTTCAAAAATTCAAGATGTTGCAATCGGCAGAACTCGCATAAAAAGAAAAAGCCACCGGATAACCAGCAGCTTTAAGCGCCCCAACAAGGACTTGAACCTTGGACCTATTGATTAACAGTCAACCGCTCTAACCAACTGAGCTATCAGGGCAAATGTACGATGAATATAAAACTTTACTTTCGTAAAGGGAAGCGCCCCAACAAGGACTTGAACCTTGGACCTATTGATTAACAGTCAACCGCTCTAACCAACTGAGCTATCAGGGCATTCGTTGCCGTAACAACAAAAAAAGTATAGCACAAAGAACGTTTTTTTCAAGCCCCCCCGACGCCTTTTTTAGAAAAAAAGTCAGAAATTTTATCTCTCAGGAAAATCGGGTCCATTCTTTAATATTAAAAAGTTTTTGAAAAGGATGGACAAAAAAAGCACTTCTTAAAAAATGCTCTTGACAAAAAATTAAAATTTGGGGAAAATACGGAACTTTTACTTGGTTTAATTATTGAAAGAGGAGTGTTTCATGAAATCACCGTTTTCCCGTCTGTTGATTGCTTTGTCTTTGATTCTGGCGCTCTGTTTGACTGGCTGCGGCCCCAAGGAAACACAAAGCGAAGAAACCGGGTCACCCGCTTCGAATACTGAAATATCCGAACAGAAGGAAGAAGTGAAAATTACGAAACCCGCTGAGCTTGAAAAGGCAGCCGAAGAACTGGCGGCGGAGCTTCGTAAAGAAAATCCGGAGTTGGAGAAGGCCGAGGCGCCAATCCAAATGACCTATTATTTTATTCGTGCCCTTCAGAAGAATAATAAGGATGCGATGCTCGGAATGTTGACCCAAGACGCGTATCGGGAAATGTCTCAGAGCGCTTCCGTGCCTTGTCCGGAATTCATCCAGAACTCGGATGTTCAGCTCGGGAACGTACAGTACCTCTCCGATGAGGAGGACGAAAACAAAATCGTTGGCGCACGTGTGGGAACGACCTGGACAGTGAAAACGGAAGAGGGAATTATTCAGGAAAATATTGCCTGGGTTTTCCGTTTTGAGGACGATGCCTGGCTGGTCGCGGGAATGGTTTCGGTTCTGGACCCGAAATATCCACCGATTCTCATCAATTTTGAGGACCTGGAGGAAACGAAACAGCAGCTTGCTGAACTCGATAAAGAAATTGAAAAGATTAATGCGGAGGCCGCCGAGGCTCAGGAAAAAGGCGCGGAATCAGAAAATTCTGCTGAGGAAACTGTCGAACCAGCTGCAGAAACCGAACCGGCTGCAGAAACTGGTGAGCCTGTCGCTGAAAATGGAGAAGAAAATGCCAAATCTGAAGAAAACGTTTCCCTCAAGGAATCCGAAGAATCCAATGAAGACATTCCAGTGGAACTCCCCGAGTCGCTTTGATTCGGTAATTGCCGCGCTGAGCCGTTGTGCCCTGTTTTTTCTCGCATTGATTTGCGCTTCGGAGGTCCTGCCTGGCCTGGAACCTTCCGAAGTCGCTGTCCTTGCAGTGAAACCGGACGCGGATTCGATGAAAATCGCCGATCATTATATGCAGGCGCGGGAGATTCCGGCAGAAAATCTGCTCGCGCTGGAAAAATCTTACCCGGGTAAAATCTCGCGGGACATTTGGGATTCGGAGCTTCGGCCTCAGATTCGGCGTTGGCTCGCTGAGCATCCGAACGTGAAGTGTGTGGTTTGCGCGTGGTCGCTCCCTCTGACGATTGAGGCGCCATCGTTCGACACTCCCCGCCAGAAGGAACAGAGAGTGTTCTATGAAACCGCCCAAAAAGAGCTTCAGAAAGCTTCATTGGAGGCTCTGAAAAAAATCTATCAGGAAATTGCGCCGACAGATGAAAGTCGGGCTGAGGCGGAGAAATTTGAGATTGATTTTGTGAAAATAGATCAGGCTCAATGGATGCAAATTCTGCAAAAGACAGTTAATGACGCGAGACAGAGACTTCAGGGCGTAAGTGTTGAAACCCAAAAAGCGGAAGCACAGAAACTCGATCAGTTTCTTCAGCCGATGATGGGGCTGGAAATTCTGCGGAATCTGCTTGTCGCGAGGGCCGTCAATAAGCAATCGAATGTTAAGCCGGAAATCATTCTGAAAGTCCTGAAAGGAGTTGAACTCCTTGAAAAACACGCAATAGAATTGAACTTTAAAGCGGATTCCAATGAACGCGATGCGGAAGTCCTGAAAACGATCCGTCTTTTGAATGGTCCGTATGCAGCGATCCAGTACACAAAATTTATGTTGGAACGTTTGAACCGCAATGAACTGGCGAGCGCGTTCGACTCGGAACTTTCCCTGATTTATGAAACAGAGGCGTACCCGCTGGTCGGCTGGACCCCAAATATGTTGGCGTTCCAGTACAATCAACCGCCGAAAATCAAGGTAAATATTCAGAAAAAAACAGATTTGGGCATAAAGCCGGATCAGATGAAAGACCTTGAAAAACCCGCTTCGGACGATGAAACGGAAGCGCTTCCCGCTCCGCCAATTGGGGCTGAGGTAGAAATGGCTCCGCCGGCATTGCTCGGCGAGGAAGATGAAGAAGAAACGATCTCAATGGACGTTAAAACGGCTTCCGCCGGGGAAAATGACGAAGCTGCACGTGTCTTTCGTGTCCCGGAACCTCAGCGCCGTGTTTTGATGGTGGCGCGTCTGGAGGCCCCGTCTGTTGATCTGGTGTTGAAGCAGATCGACGCCTCCATCGAAGCCGAGAAAACCGGGCTGGAAGGGGTGATTTACCTTGACGCCAGAAAACCGCGCCCCGTTCAGGCGGCTCCCGGGTCTTACGATCAGACTGAACAGGCGATCAATGACCTGGCGATTCGGCTGAAAAAATTCACGGATCTGGATGTTCGGCTCGACACGAACGGCGATTTGTTCAAAAAAGAGGACTGCGCTGACCCGTGTGCGTTCTACTGCGGCTGGTATTCGGTGAACAATTTCCGGGATATTTTCACGTTTGTTCCGGGTGCGGTCGCCTACCACATCGCCAGTTTCGAGGCAGCTTCCCTTCGGACGGGACCGTCCTGGTGCCCGAATCTCCTGGAGCACGGTGTTGCGGCAACGCTTGGACCAACATTTGAGCCCTACCTGACCTCTTTCCCGGCGACGGAGGAATTCGGCTCGCTCGTTTTGACCGGGCAGTTTTCGATGATCGAGTGTTACTACTACACTCTGCCGTTCGTGTCGTGGGCCCAGGTTTACGTTGGTGACCCGTTGTACACGCCGTTCCGGAAAAATCCGAAACTCAAAATGGACGAGATCCCCGACTCGCTGCAGAAGTTTTTCGGTTTGAAAAATTGATCACCACGACCGTTTTAACCATTAATGAAACCCAGGTTTCAGAAGGATTTACAATGAAGCAAACACTTGTTCTTTCCCTTGCCCTGTTAGCGCTGTGCTTCTGTTCCTCCGCACTTTTCGCGCACGAGCATGAAGAATGCGACTGCGAGCATCAGGAGAATTGCGACTGTCTGGAAAATGACATCTGGCTTACCGGAAGTGTCCGCGCAATGCTTTGCTCCAACTGTGGTTTTGGTTCCAAAAAAGATAATTGCGTCATTTGCGGCAGATGGATGGGTTCCACCCGCATTCCCGCGTATCTTTGCAGCAACTGCGGTTTCGGTTCCAAAAAAGATAATTGCATCCTGTGCGGCCGATGGATCGGAGGAAGCGGCGTCCCGGCCTGTATCTGCAACAACTGCGGCTTCGGAAACAAGAAAGATAATTGCGTCAAATGTGGAAAATGGCGCGGAGGAAATTAAATTATGAATTAAGAATTATGAATTATGAATGAAAAAGGTTCCTTTGCTGAAGAACAGTTCAAAAGGGGAGTCAATTCATAATTCATAATTCATAATTCTTAATTAGGTCTCGAGCCAGTCCAGTCCAAGATCGAACATCTGGAATGAGTGGGTCAATGCGCCAACGCTGATACGCTCCACGCCGGTCATCGCGACGTCGTGGATCGTGCGGAGCGTGATCCCTCCCGAGGCTTCCAGCTCGATTTCCGGCTTGCGCTGGTTGCGAAGTTCCACGGCACGGCGCATCATCTCGCACGACATATTATCGAGCATAATTATATCGGGATCGGCCGAAAGAACCTCTTCAAACTGCTGGAAAGTATCGACTTCCACCTCGACGATCACGTCTTTTGCCGGGAAATTGTCTGCCGGCTTGCGCGGGACCTGTTGGTTTTCCTTGTGCGCGATTTCCAGCTCATGGCACGGGGTCTTGGCGATGATTTGGCTTAGAACGGCGGAACCGGTCACTTCGGCTACTGCGGCCAGCAGGGAGGTACGCATTTTGCACGTCGCGATCAGATTCCCGTGGCAGTGTATCGGCGGGCGCGGCCCCAGTTCATCCTGCTCTTCCAGAAAACGCCGCACCTTGCGCACCGCCAGGGCTGGGTCATACTCCAACGCACCAAGACCGGCGCGGCCTGCCGCCAGAGCGAGGTGATTATCCTTGATCAGGATCGCATCATAAAGACCGGCCCGATGGTTCTGGGCGCCGCCGCAGCAGGTCGCGTACTTCTCGAGCAGACGCCAGCCGGGAGTGGTCTTTCGAGTGTCATAAACCTTGGATTTTGTGTCTGCGATGAGCTGGACGTACTGGTTCGTCGTGGTGGCGATCCCCGAAAGGCGCGCGACAAAATTCAGAATGAGCCGTTCCGCCTGCATCATGGCCCGGGCGGGGCCGGAAAGGATTCCGATCCGTTGTTTTTTGCTGACTTTAGCGCCGTCCTCAACGAGCGGTTCCCACTTCAAACCGGGAGAAATGGCCTCGCAGATGATTTGAACCGTGGGCATTCCGGCAATGATCCCTTCGTCACGAGTCACGACGGCGGCGCGTCCGACCGCTGTTTCGGGAATCAGGGAAAGGGACGTCAGGTCACCGATCGATTCCACGTCTTCACGGATCGCGATGTCCAGAAGCGTCCGAAAGTCGTCCTCCACCGCGCTGCACCACGTGATTGCCTGGTAATCTTTTGCCATAATAAACTCGTTCTGATAGACTGATCTCGTATCGGAATATAAATAAACGAGACTATTATACACGATTTTCAGAAAAAAAACACCACCCCCGGCAAAAAAGATTTCAGGGGTGGTACGTGCGTCAATTACGGAGACGACGCTTCCAGCGTCGTCCCTCCGAATTAATGACGCGGGAAGCGTCGTTTCAAAACTCCCAAACTGACAAAGCCGAGCAGGGCGAGGAGCCACGTGGAGGGTTCCGGGACGGAATTATAGTCGCCTTGGACGAAAACGGTGTAACCCGTTTCTCCGTATGGGGTGAAATTGAGCTGCGCCCAGCTTGAGCTGAAATCGACGTAATTCTCCAGGAGCGCTCTCATGGCGTCGTCCGACGTGATCAAATTGCCGTTGACCTTGAACTCGTCCGCGGTGAGAAGCTCAAGCGTTCCCAGTGAGGCCGGGTCGATCGAGTCATTAAACGAAATTTGGATCTTTGCGCCGTCGTTCAGGTCCAGCCCGCCAGCCGTCAGACTGGAAAAAACGTCGGCTCCCGTCACGTTCAGGTTCATCACGGAGCCGGAATTCATCGTCACCAGGTTGGTGACGTTCTGGTTCTGGCCCGATATGTTGAGGGTCGCTCCGTCGTTGATCGTCAGGTCATTCGCAGCAGCGGCGCCGCCCGTGGCGGCGAGTTCCAGCGTGCCGGCCTGAACGTTGAAGTTTGTGGTACTGTCCGCACTTCCGGTGAGTTTCAGCGTTCCCGCGCTTGTCTTGTTCAGCGTCCCGCCGGTGAAGGCACCGGAGTGGTCCATCGTCTTGTCGTTCGGAATGTCCAGCGTGGCGGTGCCCGTCACTTCGATGGGGCTGTAGGTCGGTTTGGACCCCTGGAAACGGAACGTCGTTCCGTCGGCCATGTAAAGGGTTTTAGCGTCCGTCATGGTGGCGCCGCGGTTCAGGACCAGCGTCCCTCCGTCAAGGTAAAAAACCGTGGGCATTGCGCCCGTATCGCCTTCCGAAGGTGCGATGGTCAGCGTTCCGGCCCCGGTTTTATGGAGGACGCCTCCATTGTAGTTTTCAATCCCGTTGTTCAGGCTGACGGTTTTTCCCGGCGCGATTTCCAACGTGGGGCCGTTCGGGTTGGTCCCGATCCCTTTGAGGGACATCGACTCGGTGATCTTCAAATTCCCGCCTTTTATGTTGAGGACCGTGCCTTCCAGACTGGTGGAGGAGTTGGAAAGGACGAGGGTCCCGTCGCCGGTTTTCTCAATGTTTTTGCCGCTTGCCGCGGTTAATGATCCGGTGAGGGTCAGGGTTTTGTTCGGGTGAACGGAAATCGAGGAATTGGCGGTAACGGTGAAGGGGTTGGTAAGGGACTGCGTTTCCGGCGCAGAAAAAATGCCACCGTTCAATTCGATTTCCGTCGCGCCGTTCCCGAGCCGGCTGGCGGAGTAGTTACGCAAAACGCCTTGCTTGATGGTGATTTTCGTCAGGTTGGCCCCGTTATCGCTTCCCATCGCCAGATTGCCGGAACCGGTTTTGATGAAGGAGCCGGAAACCGCGCCGCGCAGAGCCAAGTGACCGCCGCCGGAGCCCGTCACTTCAATGGTTCCGTTTTCCGAGGTCAGAGCTCCATAGATGTTCAAATCGTTGGCGATGGCGTAATTGAACGCCAGCGTTCCGCCGGATTTCAGGTCGAAACTGCGCGCGTCGCTCGTGTAGGCGCAGGTGCTGGAAGCCCCACCATTTCCGAACTGGATCTTGCCTTCCGTCACGGTGAATTTGGTCACGCCGGTCAGATTATTGTCCGTTACCAGAAGCGTCCCGTTGCCGGTTTTGTTGATGGTGCCCGTCACGGTGCCGGTCAGCGTCGTGAAGTCGTTTGCTGCGGCGCTCGTGATTTTCAGTGTGCCGGTGGATTCGATCGTTTGGGGGTACTCCCCACCCTCCGAGGATTTGATCCCAAGCGTGCCATTCTGGCCGATCGTGATTTTTGACGCGCCACCCAGCTGATTGGGGTCGGTGACCGCGAGTGTTCCGCCGGAAATCTGGATCGATGCGTCGGTGAGTGTGTTTTCCGCGGTCAGATTCAGCGTCCCGCTTCCGGTTTTTGTGAGGTCGCCGGCTGTGCGCGTGATCGGGCTGTTGTAGTTGAGCGTGACGCCCTCATCGACGTTGAACGCGCTCGAGGCGGTCAGTTTGGTGGCGATCCCGGCCTCGACGTTCAGCGTTACGTCGTTTTCTCCCGGTTTGACTGCTTCAAACGTTCCGCCGGCCAGCGTGATGGTTTCATTGTACGCGGTGATGCCGGTGTCCTGCGTGATGGAGCGTGACGTGGAGAAAGTCCCCGACTGGATGTTCAGGTCCAGCGTTAGGTTGGAGGGATTGGTGCCGCTGCGCTGTCCCCACTGCCAGTTACCGGAGCCACGGACGTTGAACGTTCCGCCGTTGACCGTGATGTTGCCGACGGTCGTGGCGCTGGCGTTGTATTCACCGCCGCCAAAATTCAAAGCCAAATCACCTTCGCCGACGGTCAGCGTACCGCCCGTGATGTTCCAGTTGGTCGTGGAACCAAAGGCCATGGAGATCTTGCCGTTTTGGATGTTCAGGGAGCCGTCGGTGATGTTGAACGTTGCAGAATTATTGTCGTCGGGGGTGGTCAGTGAAAAGAAGAAAGAGTTTCCTCCGCCAAGGTCCCAGGTGCCGGTACCGGCCCAGTTCACGATGGTGTTTTTGTCGTTGAGCTTTGTGGAACCGCGGGAGAACCGGACGCGCTCGGTCAAGGTCGTGATGTTCATCGTGGCTCCGCTCTCCACATTAAGGCGGATGCCCGGGTAGGCGACCAGCCCGGCCTTTGTCCCCGCTGCGGCGACGATGGAAAGTTCCCCGCCGGATTTTACCGTGACGGTTCCTGCGCCGTAAAGACGAATGGCTGCCGCGTCATTGCCAGGGTCCACAACGCCGGAGACCGTGTATTTCCCCGTAATATCGACCGCGTCCGGGGAATTAATGGTCAAACCGTTGGTGATCGATGTCGTGTCACCGTATGTTCCGCCGGTGGACCAGACGGTTTCCGCTTTGGCGTTCATGCACGCGAATACCACGGCGAGCAAAAAGAGCGCGGTGAGTAAATTTTCGTATCGTTTGGAAAGGAGTTGAGTCATGATTACTCCCAAAAAAGTTTAACTAAAATCGTGCGGCCGGGCCGGCCATACCAATTTAAGGCCTCCCCTGAAAGGGAAGGTGGCCCGAAGGGCCGGAGGGGTTTAGAAATGGGAAAAATGTTCCTTGGTCGGAACCCCCCAGTCTCGCTTCGCGAGCCAGCCCCCCTTTCAGGGCAGCCTTTTAACGACGCTGGAAGCGTCGTCCCCGTAAAAAGCCCAGTCCGGCAAAGCCGAGCAGGGTGAGGAGCCATGCGGCGGGTTCCGGGATGGCGTTGTAGTTGGTCTGAAGCAAAACGGTGTAGCCCGTCGTTCCGTGCGGGATGAAACTGACCTGCGCCCAGTCGGCGCTTACTTTTACGAAATTCTCCAGCAGGGATTTCATGGCGTCGTCCGACGAGATCGACGTGCCGTTGACTTTGAATTGGTCGGCCGTGAGAAGTTCGAGCGTTCCAATCGCGAACGGGTCGATGGAGTCGTTAAACGCAATCTCGACTTTCGAGCCGTCGTTCAGGTTCATCGTCTTGGCCGTCAGGCTGGAAAAATTGTCGGTGCCCGTTACGGTCAGGTTCATCACGGAGCCGGAATTCAGTGTCACCAGATTGGAAACTTTCTGGCTTTGGCCCGCTACGACGAGGGTGGCTCCGTTGTTGACCGTCAGATCATACGCGGAGGCTTGATTTACCTTGCGGTTCAGCGTCAGGGTTCAAGAGTCAACGACCACGTTAGCTTTAATATTATAATCGACACTGCTGACCTGATTATCACTGGCGAGGGTCCAGTTTCCCGTGCCGACTTTCTTGACCTTGATCCCACGGTTCTCCCAGTTCCGGACGGCGCCGGAGAACGTGCTGTCGTTACCGAGCGCGCCAACTTCCAGCGTCACATTTTGCCCGCCGTTTCCCGAGCGGACCCAGCCGGTTCCGGTCAGGTCACCCATTTTGATCGTTTTGTTGTCCAACCCAGCCGACTCAAACAAAAAGCCGGAATTATTGTTCATGTCGAGGTTGAACGACGCCTTCTCGCTTCCGAGGGCCGTGCCGGAGTTAAACGCGATCCAGCAGTTTCCCGTGACGTTGATGTCA
>JAFTCU010000143.1 GCA_017454585.1 Thermoguttaceae bacterium
GTCGCGGTGGACGAACTGCCGGACCTGACGCTCGGTGAATTCGTCAAACGTGGTCTGGTCGAAAAGGTCCACCGTGGCGTCCCATTTATCGAAAAGCTCGTTCCAGACGATGAATCCCATTCGGTCGCAGGCGTCCATGAACGCGGCCGAGTTCGGATTGTGCGAGGTGCGGATCGCGTTCACGCCCATTTCCTTCATGATGCGCAACTGACGCTCGATCGCGACGGGATGCGAGGCGGCGCCCAGGATCCCTTGGTCGTGATGAAGGTCCACGCCGTAAAGCTGGAGGCGCTTCCCGTTCAGGTGGAACCCGTCGTCGGCGGTCCACTCCACGGAACGGATCCCGAAGATCTGCTCGACCTGGTCGAACACGCGGGCGCAAGTCTGAGAAGCAGGAAGATTCCGGTCGGGGCACTCGGCGTCAGTTTTCAGCGTGACTTTCAGCCGGTAGAGATTCGGAGCGACGGGCGACCAGAGCCGCGGATTCTTTACGTTGAGCGTCAACTCACCGCGCGTTCCGCCTTCCTGATCCAGCGGAGCGCTGATCAGGTTTGCGGCCAGTTCGCCCGAGGGGGTGAAAATTTCCACGTCGGCGTAAAGGGGCCGGCTCAGTTTTTGCTGATCGATCTCTGCCTGGACGCGAACGGTCACTTTGGCGGAATCGGCCGAAACTTCCGGGGTGGAAATGAAGACTCCACCGTCGGGGATCCGGGCTTCCGCGGAAGTCTGGATGAGCGTCACTCCGCGGTAAATGCCCGCTCCGGGGTACCAACGTGACCCGTGGCGGCGCGCGTCGCAGCGGACGGCGATCTCGTTTTCCGCTCCGAATTTGAGGAACTTCGTGACGTCGATCTGGAAGGGGACGTAGCCGTAATCCCAGCCGCCGACGTACGTTCCGTTCACGTAAACCTCCGGGAAACACATCACGCCGTCGAAGTTCAGGATGAAGGCGCGATTGGCGTCGGCTTCGGTCGTTTTCAGGGTTTTGAAGTACCAGCCCACGCTGCGCCAGGGGAGTTTGCCCTGACCGCCGTCCTGGCTTTTTTCGTCAAAAGGCCCCTCGATTGCCCAGTCGTGCGGGAGGCGGACCGGTTTGGACTCCTGGAGTTTTTCCGGGATCAGCGCGTCGCCGACTTTCATTGAGTTTACAGGCTCGGAGCGTTCGGCTCCCGGTTCGACTTTAGCGAAGGTCCAGCCGTAGTTCCAGTTTTCAGTGATTCGTCCTTCAGCGGCCATTACAGATACGCAGAAGGTGAGGCAAAAAAGGAGGGAAAACGTTTTGTAAAACATAAAAATCCTTTCATTAATGAGAGATTAATTAATTGTATTATACGCAAGTTGGATTTTTTGTCAAGGGAAAGAAGGATAAATAGTTGAGGAATGTTGAACTATTTTCTCCTCAAAATATTTTCACTCCCCGGCCGGTGTTCTATGGAAATAAAAACTGGAAAAATTTTTCGATTTGGGCTTGAAAGAAAAGCCCGAAAGTGGTAAAATGCAAAAGTAAAATGGAGGTGTTTCCCTTTTTTGTTTCCCGGGAAAAGAAGCCTTTGAGAAAATTTTGAACTTGAATCTTTTTCCAGAAAGTTCCTTCGCAATGAATCAACGACTTATGCGTAACATTTTATTCGTGTTTTTTGTATCACTCGCGTTTTCAGGCCTGCAGGCTCAGGAAAATGTGGGAAAAGAGCGTTTTCACGCTTACAAAGAACTTTACCCGGAAAAAACTTCTGTGGCTCAGACTCCGGCGGCATTTCCACAGGTAAATGAGGGGCAGGGTACTCAGGCGTTTCCCGGGCTCGGTGTTCCCGGTTTTGGAGCCGCCTCAGAACCTTCCCTGAATGTTACTGCCCGCGTTGCGGTTTTCCCGGAAGGTGAAAAACCGGGTCATCTGGAAATTGCCGCGCAAGTTCCAAAAGGGTTCAAAATTTATGCGCTGACCCAGAAATCCGGTGGACCATTCCCAACGAAAATTCACCTTCCTGATGAGATCAAACTAGTGGGCGAAATCGTTCCGTCTCCTGCGGCGCACGTGGAAAAAGATCCGGATACCTGGGGAGATCTGGTCATTGAAAGTCACAAAGACCTTGTAAAATGGACCGTTCCATTTGTTTGGACGAATCCGCAGAATCTTCCTGAACAAATCGCTGGAAACGTCGAGTCACAGATGTGCGACGCGAATACGTGTCTTCCTCCGAGAAAATTTCCCTTTACGGCTCCAGTGCCTGAAATCGTGCAGGAAAATTCTGTTGAAGAAAAGTCCGCTGATACGACTGAATCAGTTGAAACGCCGGTTGAACCTTCCACGGAAGCTCCTGCAGCAGTGCCCGAAGTGCCTTCCACGGACATTCAGGTCGAGGCTCCACTTGAGTCTTCCGAGGAAATTTCTAACCCGGCCCAAGGGCCTTTGCCTTCAGAACTTCCATCAGGAATTCAGGGACCGATTTCTGTAGAAACGGATCCGGAAATGGTTTCTGTATTAGAGGAAACCTCCGAAGAAACAGTTCCGCTGAAAGAAGCTGTTCAGGAAACTCCCTGGGATGAAATGGACGCTCAGGCGGATTACTCGCTCGCGATCATTCTTCTGATGGCGTACCTTGGCGGGTTGATATTGAACCTTATGCCATGTGTTTTACCGGTCATTGCGCCAAAACTTCATTCGTTCGTGCGTCAGGCTGGGGAAGCCCGCGGACGGATTTTCCTGCTGAACGTAAGTTACACTTTCGGCCTTTTGACCGTTCTGTGGCTCCTGGCAGCACTTTCCCGAATCGGGGATCTGCTTATGCTTCTGCGTGAGTACGTTCCCGCCACTGAGCCGTATTTGCCGGAAATCGGGAACATGGGCTGGGGCCAGCAATTTACCTACCCTGGTTTTGTGATTTTCATGATCGCGCTCGTTTTCGTAATGGGGTTGAGTTTCCTTGGTGTCTGGGAGATTCCGATCCCTGGAATGGTCACGAGCGGGAAATTGGGGCAGATGCAGCGTAAAGAAGGTTTCTTGGGTGCGTTCTGTATGGGAATTCTGACCACACTTTTGGCCACGCCGTGTGTGGGACCGTACCTTGGCCCGGTCTTTGGGTGGGTAATGACACAGCCGATTTGGACCGCGTTCCTCACGTTCACCGTGATCGGTCTGGGACTTGGTACGCCGTATCTCGTTATTGGGGCTTTCCCCGCCCTGATTCGTTTTCTGCCGAAACCGGGCGAATGGATGGAAACTCTCAAGGAGGTTATGGGTTTCTTCTTCCTTGGAACGGTCGTTTGGCTTTTCTTCTGCCTCCCAGCGCGGTTTTTTGTCCCGACGCTTGGTTTACTGACCGCTATGTGGTTCGGCTGCTGGCTCATCGGGAAAACCACCCTTTCCGGGGCGTCACGTGAGGCGCAACTCACCGCCTGGTGTGTGGGGATCATCGTTTCGGCCTTCACGGGGTTCGTTCTTTTCTCGCTTGACCTCGAGACGGAAATCGGTGCTCCTGCTGATGGTTCCGCAGTCCAGACGCAAGAGGTGGATGAGGACGAAATCCCATGGGAAAAATTTACGAATGAGAACGTTGAAGATGCGCTAAAACAGAATCGGGTCGTTTTCATTGATTTTACGGCCCGTTGGTGTGCAACGTGCCAGACGAATGGAAAATTCGCGATCAATACGCCCGAAGTAGCCCGTTTCATTCGCGAGAATAATATTCAGCCACTTCTGGCCGACTGGTCGGAACCGTCCGAGGAGATCGAATCGGCACTGAAATCGCTGAACCGGAATTCCATTCCGCTGATCGTGATCTGGATCCCGGGTGAGGCGCAGCCGATTTTGATCGATGGACTCGTGACAAAAGGCAAAGTGCTTAAAGCCCTGGAATTCGCGTCCCGGCGTGTTTCGGGAAAAGAGTGATTTTTCCTCTGCTTACCTTTGGAAAATCGGCAGGTAGTTCGTCTCGGCCTGAATTGCGATCAAGGCCATAGCGGTTGCGCAATCCAGGCTGATGGTTGAGTTCCAGCTCCCGTCCGGCTTTTGGGTTTCCCTCAAACGCTTGACCAGAAGTGCGAACCAATGATTCCAAACCTCGGGTTGGGTATCGGTCAGACGGAAAGCCTGAACCGCGTAATACTGCGCGTAAAACCAATAGCCGTCTTCATCGGGTGGCATAAGAGTGGAGTTCCTCAGGTAGATCATCGCGCGCTGAATTTCTGGAGAGTCGTATATTCCGGCAGAACAAAGCCCCGTAACAGCCGCGGCGGTGCGTGGGTACGCACTTGGGCCGGGGGTGAGGCGGTAACGGAAACCACCGTCAGAATTCTGGCACTTGAGCAGGTACTCTACGCCCCTTTGAACCGTCTCGGAAGGAACAGAAATCCCAGCGTTCCGGCACGCACGCAGAGCGTTCAGGAAACAGGCTGTAACCGAAACATCCTCCTCGCCAGGCTGAAACGTGTAGCGCCAACCGCCATTAGGACCTTGGGCTTTTACGATTAGTTGGACTCCTCTTTCCAAAACAGTCCTCAAACGCGAGTCATCCGGACTCATTCCCAGGCACTCGGCCAGAAACGTTACAGCGAAACCATGGGCGTACACGGTTCCTTGTTCCGAGGCCGCAGTTGATGCCAAAACGCCGTTTTTACGCTGGTTTTTCAGAATAAAATCGACACATTTCTGAACGGCCGCGGCGTCCGGTCCTTCCGTGGGTGTACTTCCAGAAGAAAGCAAAGCCATTCCCACAAGGGCCGTAATTGCGGAATCGTTCCGAAATGCGCCATCGCCTGGCATAATTCCTCTCGCAAGTTTCTCGCGGAAGTAGTTCAGGCCGCGTTCCACGCAGGCTTCCGGTTCATTTTGAGCGTAAAGATTTCCGACCAGAGCAAAGAGAAGAAAGATAAAAAGCAAAGCGGGAAGGAAAGAGTTTCCCCGGGAAAAGCCGGGGGCTTTCTGAAAACGATGGTCTGCAATTCCCGCACTTTGCTTCATGCCCGAACTTTTAACCTCGAAATTGGAAATCAGAGCAGTTTATCGGCCCCAGCCACGGCGACGGTTCGTGTTGGTTTCGCGATACGGAGCGGAACGTTCCCAAAGGATGTTCTTGGCGTTTGCTCCGGTTTTCAGGGCGGATTCAATGACTTCCAACCCGCGCCGCAACTGCTCGTCCTGATATTTAGCCGAATTTTTTGTTGGTTTTACATCATTGTGGGTTTTCAGAGTTCCGCGGCGGAGCCGATCCATGAGGAACGCCTCGTCTTCATCGCGGGATGTCTGCACGAGGTTTTCGTCATCGGGTTTAACACCCCATTCGTCTCCTTCACCCGCGCCTTCGTTTCGATGGATATTACGTCCGTTTGGACTATAGTACCCGGCCGTGGTGAGTTTCAAAGTGCTCGTTCCTCCTTCGAATGGCATAACGCTCTGAATGATTCCCTTACCGTAGGATCTTTCCCCCACAATCACCGCACGGTGATGATCCTGAAGGCACGCGGAAAAAACTTCGCTGGCACTGGCACTGAACGAATTCAGAAGCAGGACCATGGGGACTTCTTTGGGAATAAGAATTTCCGGCTTCGCGTGCCAGATTTCTTCTACCGTGTTTTTCCCTTTCGCAGTCACGATGATGCCGTCGGGAATGAAAAAGTCGCACATTTCGATCGCGACATTAAAGTCACCACCCGGGTTGAATCTCAAATCGAGGATCAGTCCTTTCAGTGGGGATTCCGTCTCGCCTTCACGAGGCTTTTGAAGCTCGGTCAAAACTTTTCGGAATTCTTTGGCCGTTTCGTCACGAAATTCCGTCACGTGTACGTAGGCGATGCCGTTCTTCGCGTCGAGCCAGTAGTTCCACGAGTCGTCTTCCTGATTCCGGTCAAACCCCAAAACGGTTTCCTGGAGGATCAGCTCACGGGTAATTTCAAATTCAAGGGGGTTTTTCTCGTTCACACGACGGACTTTCAGTTTCACCGTGGAACCAATTTCTCCTTCGAGAAGTTTCAGGACTTCATCGATTTTCTTGTCCTTCAGCGAGATTCCATCCACTTCCAGGATTTCGTCTCCACAGTGAATTCCTGCGTTGTACGCCGGCATTCCCACAAGCGGAACCACGACCCTGGTTTTTTCTCCGTCGCCGTCGATCGCCATTCCAACGCCGCCAAAGCGGGAATTGACCTCGCGATGAAAATTCGCCTGTTCCTCGTTTGCGATGTAGTATGAATACGGGTCCAGTTTGCTTGTCACGCCCTGGATCGCGGCCTGGATCAGCTCTTCGCGGGACATTGAGTGGACGTAGTTTCTTGACACATTGTCTATCAGGTCAATCAGAACGCGATACTGCTCGAACGTATCACGTTGGGAACCATCAGAAACACTAATATCCGCATCAGTTTTTTCATCTATTGAAACGCTTCCCCCGGCAGAATTTTCAATATTCTTATCGTCAGTCTTTTCTTCTTCCGCACAAAAGCCTGTAGAAATCGCAATCATGGAAAAAGCGAGAAGCACGGAAAAAACGGTGAATTTTTGAATCGTTTTCATGATTAACTCGTCAAAAAAACAAAAATGTGGAATGGAAAAGCCGGTTTATTCTTCGACCATATTCAGCATCGCAGCCAGTGTATCGACCATTTTTTCGACCTGCCGGCAAGACTGGTTGGTCACGCCTGCGTGTTCTTCGTTCCAACTGCGGATACCTTCCCGCAAAAGGACCTCGGACGCTTCATTCTGAACGGATTCTGGCGCTGAACTCGTGATTTCGTGAAATACACTGCGCAGATGCTCCTGAGCCAAAGGATTCCCGTGCATCGCTTCGGAAAGAGTTACGAGGTAACGCTGAATATCAACCTGTGAAACACTTTCCTGATACTTGGGAGTCTCGTTTTCTTCACAATTTTTTGTGATGTTTTCGATCCATTGTCCTTTTTCTGTGGATTGAACCAACGAAGCGGCGGCCTCTTGGACATCTACCGGGTTGGAAAGGCGCGCCTGAAAAATTTTGTAATTCCCTTCACTATTCAAATCATTTTTTCGGGCTTCACGGATTTTCTGATAAATCTCCTCAAGACCGATCTGCTTGAACCAGAATCTGGCCCGGCGAGGCAGCTCATTGAGGCTTAACGTTTCATCAAGAAGAGCGATCTCGTTCCACATTCCTTCCAGATTCTGCTCGAAAAGTGTCGCGACGAACATCGACCAGCGATTTTTCAGGGAGGGAAGCAGCTGATCCTGAATCTGTGATACACTCGTTGAAGAAACGGTCGGGAGATTGAACCGGTGCCGGACGCGTTCCTGCTCATGGACTGCCGTCCCCAGAAAAACGATTCGGAAAAGCCGTTTCTGGGAAAATTTCAACCCGGTTGAGAATGAAAAATCGGTACGGCAGCCGATAGGCAGAACGTCCAAAAGGGCTTCAAGAAGCATTTCCGGCTGGGAGTTTCCCGTGAGGATCGTCGTGAAATTTCCCAAAATCTGATCGAGAATCGACGCGAAACGTCGGATCCCGGTCATACGGACGAACGCGTTCAGGGTGCTGAGCCGTACGGCTTCCGCGCCGCCGTCCATCGAGAGCGTTTTGAGAACCGGGAGAATTTCTGCGTTGGGAAAATTTTCTTTTGGGGGACGGTTGGGCGATTCACTGCTCCAAAGCTGGCGGGTGACTTCCAACCCCGCACGCCACAGACCGAGTTTTTCAAGATGGTGGAAGAGCGTCATCGCGTTGTTGGCGTAGTCTTTGAGCATTTGCGATGGAACCAGAATTCCGTGCGTAAAAACCTCATCGCCAGTTTCCTGCGGGAAAAGAAGCTCCAGATGGCTCGTGCGGCTCAGACAAAACGATCCGGAAGGCAAAGGATGAAAATTCCAGCTGAATGCGGCCGGTGACGCGGAGAGCAATTCCCCTTTCCCCGCGGACCAGATACGTATTTCGGAAAGGTCCATAGGCTCAATCCCTCGGCTGACGGCGAGATATTCATGGGTCGGACCTAATATAAACTGTTTAACGGCGTGCATTTTAAAAAGGAATCAGGATCAATGAAGGATGCGGTTTTAATGAATAGCGGATAAAAGGAGGAATCAACTCGCCGGGAGTCTGTACTCACTCCCGAAAAAGGATGAATTCATTCAGTTCATGATCCTTATACGCTATATATGAGTCATTTAACTCTGTAGTTTCTACTATTTTCCCACATTTTTCGTATTTTGGCTAATTTTTTACAAAAAAAACGAATATTTTTGGTGTGAGTCCTTGCAAGTTTGGGGAATTCAGGGTAAAATGAGAAATCATTTTTCAATCATTCCCTCATTTTAAAGGATTATTCTCATGAAAAGAACATTCCCCGCCCTGTGCCTGACGGCGTTCCTCTCCCTTTTCCTTTGCGGCCTGGTTTCCGCTGGTGAAATGCCTGCGGACAAACCGGTTCCGGATGGGTTCAAGTCCCTGTTCGACGGCAAAACCCTTGACGGTTGGGATGGCGACCCGGCCTTCTGGTCCGTTCAGGATGGCTGCATCACGGGCATTTCCACGCCCGAAAACCCGATCAAGTACAACACGTTCCTGACCTGGAAAGACGGCGAAGTGGCCGACTTTGAGCTTCTGTGCGATTTCCGCCTCTTCAATCACAATTCCGGCATTCAGTACCGTGCCTTCAAAAACGAAAAACCGTGGAGTCTCGGCGGTTACCAGGCCGACATCGCTGGCCAGCCACACATGGGGATCGTTTACGGTGAAGGCTACCGCGGCATTCTCTGCCAGCGCGGCGACCAGACCACGATCGGCAAAGATGGCAAGCAGACCGTGACCGGCAAAGTCGGTGACAAAAACGAGCTTCTGGACCACATCGACTTGACCGGTTGGAACACGTACCGGATCGTCGCGAAAGGAAACGTCCTGACGCAGTACATCAACGGTTACAAAGTCTCGGAACTCATCGATGAAGACGCCGTCGCGCGTTTCAGTGGCGTGCTCGGCTTCCAGATGCACGTCGGCCCGGCCATGAAGGTGCAGTTCAAGAACATTTTCCTCAAGGAACTGAAGTAAATTTCATTTCAGTGAGGAGTTAGGAGTGAGGAGTTAGGAGTTTGCGCTGGCGCGTAACGCCGCTTTCAGAAAGACTCCCACCCATGAAAAGCCGAAGGCATTTTCAACTCCTCACTCCTCACTCCTAACTCCTCACTAAAAAAATGCGTACCATCCAACTTTCACTTTTTCTTTTGTTTTTTTTCACCCTTTCCGCAGTCGCGGAGATGCCGACGCACGGCGTTTGCGCGCACTGGGGCGATAATGCTTGCTTCCCGGAGAATACTGTCCCGGCCTTTGTCGCTGCTGCGGAAAAAGGGGCCGCCATGGTCGAGTTCGACGTGAAGCGCTGCAAGACCGGCGAGCTGGTCATCATGCACGATGGGACGGTGGACCGGACGACCAACGGCACCGGCGCCGTCGCGGAAATGACATTCGACGAACTGCGCGCCCTGGACGCCGGCGTGAAGAAAGACCCACGTTTTGCCGGGACCAAGATCCCGACGTTCGACGAAGCGATCGACTGCCTCCCGAAAGACGGGATCTGGATCAACTGCCACTGCGGCGGCGGGGTGGCCGAGGAAGTCGCGGTCAAGATCCGTGAAAAGGGCCGCCTCCACCAGGCGTTCATCGCGACGGACCTGAAAAGCATTGAGCGCGTCCGGCAAACCGTCCCGGAGATACTCACCTGCAACATGAGCCGTACCGGAACGTGGGGCCAGCCGTGGACCACCGAGCAGAGCACGCTTTACGCGACGCAGACGGTCGAACACCACTGCACGCTGCTCCAGCTCATCACGCCGTGCTCGGAATCGGACGTGAAGCTGATGCACGACGCGGGGGTGAAGATCAATTACTTCCACTGCTCCGACCCGGAAAAACTGGAACCGCTTCTTAAACTGGGTGTGGACTTTGTGCTGACCGACCGGCTTGACCTGATCCAGGCGAAGTACAAGGAAATCCGGAAATAATGCGTAATTACGGGGACGACGCTTCCAGCGTCGTCCTTCATTTATAATTCATAATTGAAAGGAAGCCGCTCGCCGTCCGGAAACGTCTCTTCTCCCCCCTCTTTGGCAAAAAAAATCCAAAAATTTGACTTTTTTTAAATATTTTTCACTTTTTTGGTCGAAATGAGTAGTAAAATTTCGTAAACAGAGTATAATATACATCAAAGAAAGTTTATGGAACTACTATAGATATACACAGGAGTCCATCACAATGGATAAGAAAAACGAAACAACAAAACCGATTTTGAACCACAAACGCCGACAGCTTCTCATTGGGGCAGCGCTTACGCCGGTGGTGATGACGCTCCATTCGGCTAAGGTGTTCGCTCAGGATGGAACTCTTCATGAAGGTGTTTCCGGCCCGGCTCCGTTCTCCGGCGCAATTCGTGGTTCTGCCGGCATGGAATCGTCTGGCGGAACGATCGAAACCGAAAATGCGCTTTATACCGCTATTTGTACTTCAGGAAACGCGACGCTTGCAGATTATTATGGAAGTATTGGACAAAATGGTTCAGTGCCAACCCAGTTGAGTGATTTTCAGGGATGGTCTTCTTCGAGTGCATTCAGGTGGCAGTTCAGCAACTCTACGGGGTCTGTGAATTGGACCCCGCGTTACGAAGCAATGCTTGTGGATGCGGTGGACCAATACATCTCTGGGCATAGTGAGAATATTAACACTATTCTCACGGCGACTTGGAAATCTGATGCGGTGCGTAATGCCCAAGCTGCGATTAGTTCAACTGATGTCGCCCAGCCGGTAGACTGGAATAATACACGATTTACCGTTTCTGGTAGTGAGGGTGTTCGCGCATATTACCACGATTGGCCAGATAAATTAAGAGCTTTTGCGTTAGAGGCCTATAATGCTTTACCGGACACGGAACCGGCACCTGACTCTGAGCCCGAACCATAATTGGGATTGAATTTGTAAATTAGGGAAGCAGGAGGCTGAATAAGTCTCCCGCTTTTTTTATATGCGCCTCAATTCCTTGAAAAATCCCATCGCCCCCCCTTCATTTCCGGCGTTTTTGGTGTACAATAGAATCTATTGAAATGGTTTATTTATTCATTTTTGGGAGTTAGTTATGGCTGACGAAAAAGCGGTACTTTCCATTCGAGGAAAAAACATTGAATTCCCGGTCTATGAGGGGACGGAAGGGGACGTGGCGGTTGATGTTTCAAACCTCTACCCTGAACATCGTCTAATGACGTTCGACCCCTCTTTGGCGAGTACGGCCATTTGTAAAAGTACCGTCACGTACATCGATGGCGAAAAAGGGATCTTGCGTTACCGCGGCATCCCGATCGAGCAGTTCGTCACGGACAAACCGAGCTTCATCGAGGTGGCGTATCTGCTTCTGACGGGCGCTCTGCCGACCGTGGAGGAACGCACGTATTTCCGCCGTCAGCTCACCGAGAACGAGCTGCTGCCCGAACCCATGCGGCTGTACTTCAACAACGTGCCGACGACGGCCCCACCCATGGCGCTCCTTTCCGCGGCTGTAAGCAATTTGGCGTGCTACCATCCGGAATTTCTGGAACTCGACAATGATGAGGATTTCATGGAGATTTCGGCCCGCCTGATCAGCAAGATCCGCACGATCGCGGCGTACATTTACCGCCGGACGCACTGCCTGCCGTTCATGTACCCGAACCCGAATTTGCGGTACGCGGCCAATTTCCTGCACATGATGTTTTCGCTGCCGTACTCGCACTACGAGGTCGCGCCGGAGATCGAGGACGCCCTGAACCTGGTGCTCATCCTGCACGCCGACCACGAGCAGAACTGCTCGGCCGCCACGGTCCGGGTGGTCGCTTCCTCGCGGGCCAACCTTTTCGCCTCGTGTGCGGCAGGGATTTGCGCCCTTTGGGGATCGCTTCACGGTGGCGCGAACGTAGAAGTTATGCGGATGCTCAGCCAAATCCATGAAGGCGGCCTTTCCCCCGAAGAGTGCATTCGGATGGCGAAGGATAAAACGAACCCGTTCCGGCTCTTCGGCTTTGGGCATCGGATTTACAAGAATTACGACCCGCGCGCCAAGATACTTCACGCGGCGTGTGATCGTGTGTTTGCAATCATGAAAAACCAACACGACCCGCTTTTGAATATCGCCCGGAAACTCGAGGAACTGGCCCTTTCAGACCCGTATTTCGTGGAACGCAAACTGTACCCGAACGTGGACTTTTACTCGGGGCTGCTCCTGCGGGCGATGGGGATCCCGACCAACATGTTCACGGTGATGTTCGCGATGGGGCGTCTCCCCGGCTGGATCGCGCAGTGGAAAGAACAGCACGATTCCAAAGGCAGAATCATTCGTCCCCGTCAGGTTTATGAGGGCAATACCCAGTGCGACTACGTCCCGATGAATGAACGCTAAAATTTAATTATGAATTGTGAATTATTAAGATGAAGCTTCGTTTCCTCGGCCACAACGCGTGGCATTTGACTGTCGAGTCTCTTTCCATTTTGATCGACCCGTTTTTGAGCAGTAACTCGTTAGCGGCCTGCTCTCCGGATTCACTGCAGGCGGATTTTATTCTCGTCTCGCACGGGCACGGTGACCATTTCGGCGATACGATCTCTATCGCGAAACGTACCGGTGCGATCGTCGTTTCGATTGCGGAAATTGTGAGTTACTGCACGCAGCAAGGGGTAAAAAGCACACTGGCGATGAACCTTGGCGGCAGTGTTCAGCTTCCGTTTGGCAAAGTGAAGATGGTTCCTGCCATTCATTCCTCTACGCTCCCCGATGGAACACCGGGGGGGAGTCCGGTCGGATTCCTTATCACGCTCAAGGGTGGTCTGCGCCTTTATTTCGCGTGTGACACGGCTCTTTTCTCGGATATGAAATTCTTCTCGGGCGTGGATTACGCTGTGCTTCCGATTGGTGATCTGTTCACCATGGGGCCTGACGACGCGCTGGAAGCGGTGAAGATCATTCAGCCCCGCAACGTGATCCCGTGCCATTATGGAACGTGGCCGCCGATCAATCAGGACGTTCAGGCCTGGAAAGTGCGCGTCGAGAAAGAAACCCTCAGCAAGTGCGTCGTAATGAAAAGCGGCGAGGAACTGAGCCTTGTAAATTCCCTGTTGCGTTAAGAACTTTACGGGGACGACGCTTCCAGCGTCGTTTACCCCTCACTGTGTTAATAAACTGATTTACAAAACCCGTCAAAACCATGAAACGCATTTTACCCGCCATTTTCTGTTTGTTTTTCGTGTCTTCCCTTCTGGCCCAGCAATCGAACGGCGTCGGGACCACACCGGATTTTCACGGACCGGTCGGGATTCAGATGTATTCGCTGCGTGACTACGTTTCCGTAAACGCGGAGCTGGGGCTGAAACTCGCGCACGATCTGGGCTTTGTGTATATTGAGCCGTCCAATTCATTCAACAGTACGTACGAGGAATACCGCGCGTACATGGAAAAGTACAAACTCAAGGCGATCTCGAAGAATTTCGGCTACGGCGATCTGACGACCGATGCCGGGATCGACAAAATGATCGAAATCGGTAAAATCCTGGGCGTGAAATACATCGGGATCGCCTGGATCCCGGAGATGAATGAGGAAAAAGTTCAGGAAGTGATCCGCGTTTTCAACCATGCGGGCGAGCGCATCCACGCGGCGGGTCTGACCTTCACGTTTCACAATCACGGGAAAGAGTTCACTCCGTGGAAAGAGGGACAAGAGGGTGAAACCATGTTCGACCGCATCGTTCAGGAGACGAACCCTGAGTACGTTAAATTTGAGATGGACGTCCGCTGGGTCACCGCCGGCGATCCCATTGCGCTCCTGAAAAAGTACCCTGATCGGTTCGTCCTGATGCACGTGAAATGCGATTCAGGCAAGAACGGGATGTTACTGGAAGAAGGAACGATCGACTGGAAAGCCGTCTTCGCCGCCGCTCAGGAAGCGGGCGTGGAGGCGTACTTTCTTGAATACGACGATGTGCGGAACATCATCCCGAACACGATTTGCAATTTGCGCTATTTGGAAAGCCTGAAATGAACGAAATTTTATCTTTTCTGCGTGAAGCGGCCGATTTGACGCGGCGCATTCAGAACGATTTCATCACTCCCGCGACATGGGAGAAAAAGGACAAATCGCCCGTCACGGTCGGCGACTTGGCGGTTCAGACGCTCGTTGCGGCACGTCTGGAGGCGCTTTACCCGGACGTCCCGCTCATCGCCGAGGAGTCCGCGGACCTTTTGCTCACGGACGAGGGGAAGCGGTTTCTGGAGA
>JAFTCU010000144.1 GCA_017454585.1 Thermoguttaceae bacterium
CGTCGTCATCGTCATCGTCATCATCACCGCTCTGCTGATTCACGATGAACCACTGTGAAGAATTGTTTCTCACAGTCCAATCGAGCTTGTAGGCGGTGGCGCCTTCGGCATTCTCGTTGCCGACCAGGCCACTCTTCGGACTGGGAAGCGCCCAGTAAAGCCCTTCAGCTCCAAAGAAGAAACCGTCATTTTCGTAATGACCACCCGAGTAGTCATTAGCGGTCTGGACATCCCAGATCTGGGCATCGCTGATTTGAGCGGATGCCGGGGTGCAGCAGATGCTCAGTCCCATGAGCACAATTGCCGCAACGATTGTTTTCAATGTGTTGTTTAGCATTGTTTTCCACCTCGGATTACAATTGCTTCGAGAATTACCAATTCCTAAAACCTCTCAGTTTTGCTTTCCTACACTGGAAAACTACCCTGAAAGCCAGAATGGGATTCTCGAACTAGTCCCAATATTTTCTGGTTATGTATTTTATATCGGTAAGAATGATTTCACTAATTGAATCAATTTGGTAAACTTTGACGATTTTTTCGGTTTTTTTGCTTTTTCCGATTATTTCAGCGAAAAATGGAGAGTTTGGGAGAGATAGGACGGAAATTTTTCTCGAAATATTTTGTGAAAGAGGGAAATAATTGATTAAAGCAAAAAGAAAACTCCCAAAATCCAGCGAAAGTCAAGCTTTTATTTCAGAACTCACGCGGAGATGCGGAGACGCGGAGGGTCAGAGAATGGGGATGTGCGAATTATCAACGGTTATGCGGGTCCCAAACCTTCCTAACCATAAACTCCGCATCTCCGCGTGAGATAAAAGCATCATACGCTGGACCTGACCGTGTTTTGATTATTTTTTCCGTACGCGATTACCGGATGGGCCGTTTAAATAAAGGTTTAAGCCGGCTGGGCTTACTTTCTTACAAAAATCGCCAAAAAGAACGGGCCGCCCAGAAGGGCCGTAAGGATCCCGACCGGGATTTCGTCCGGGAAAATCACGGTTCGGGCGAAAGAATCGCACAATATTAACAGAATCGCACCGCCGAGAAAGACCGCGGGGATCAAAATCACGTGCTGCGCCCCGACGAGCCGCCGCATGATGTGCGGGACCATAAGCCCCAAGAATCCAATCGGGCCGCAGACCGAAACGATGGCCGCGACCATGAACGAAGCGGTGAGCAACAGAAGCGTTTGGACCCGTGAAACGGCGACTCCGCGCGCCTGAGCGAGTTCCTCACCCATACTGAAGAGGTCCAGCTCGCGGCAATGCCACGCCAGAACGCCGCTCGCGATCAAAACCCACGGAAGAAGCGTCAGGACGGGAACGTACCCGCCTCCGCCATCCAGCCCGCCCATCGTCCAGCGCAGCATCCGCACGGTCTGCGTCGGGTCGCAGAGGTACTGTAAAAGCATGATGAGGCTCGAACAAAGAAAACTGACCGCCACGCCGGCGAGCAGAACGTCCGTGGGACTGGTTCGGCTGGAAACGCGTACGAGGGTGAAAATCAGTGCCAATGAGGTTAAAGCGCCCAAAAAAGCTGCAAAAACGACCGGAGAAATCGCAAGAATGGGGCAAAATGGAAGGGCGGCTCCCGGAGCAAGCGCCAGAAGCAGTGTCGCGCCGAGCGCCGAGCCGCTGGCCGTCCCGAGCGTGAACGGCGTGGCCAGAGGATTCCGAAAAAGGGCCTGAAACGTCAGCCCGGCAACGGCCAGCCCGCCGCCGGTCACAAGCGCACAAAGTACCCGAGGGACTCGGAGCGACCAAAAGACCCACGGCTCCGCCGCCGGACCAATAAACGGCGCGGTTATAACGACCGCGAGGAACAATATTATTAATAAAAACAAAGTGCGCATAATATAAAGTTTATCAGAGTTTCCTTTTTTTTCAAGGGGTGGGGGGTTGCGAAGGGATGGGATTTGTGGTAAACTGAGAAAGTAATGTTTACGGGGACGACGCTTCCAGCGTCGTCTTGTGGAGTACGATGATACAGTCGCGCAGCGACATTCATCGCTTTCCCTTGCGGCAATACCACCTTGAAGAGGTGTTTGCCGCTGAAGCGCACTGGACGTTTTCCTCGCGAAAACCTTTTTTCGTCGTAATATTTTTCGACCGCTAAGTGAAAGCGGCAAAGGAAGCCTCCGGCTTCTGTATTGCCTCACTCCAGAAAATGACGCTGGAAGCGTCGTCCCCGCAATATTTTTTGGTGCGTCCAAAACGCCGCCCTCCAAATCTGAAAGGTTTTTCGATGAAACATTTCCTCACCCTCTTTTTTCTGTTGGTCACGATCCCGCTTTACGCGCAGGAAGTTTATGATGTAGTGGTTTACGGCGGGTCCAGCGCGGGCGTTTCCGCGGCGGTTCAGGCCCGGCGTATGGGGCACTCGGCCGTGATCGTCTGCCCCGACGTCCATCTCGGAGGCCTTTCCTCCGCAGGGCTCGGCGCGACCGACTCGGGCGACCGCTCCGTCATTGGCGGGATCGCTCATGAATTTTACCACCGGCTCTGGGTCCACTACCAGACGCCCGAATCTTGGAACTGGACCCGACTCCCGACTCTGGGAATGCCGGGCCCGGGGGGCCGCGGGTTCGATAATCAGGACGAAAGTGCGTGGGTTTTCGAGCCGCACGTCGCGGAAATGATTTTTGACCAGTTCGTGAAGGAAAACGAGATCCCGGTCTTCCGCGGCCGCTACCTCGATCGGATGAAAAAGGACTGCGTGACTAAAGATGGCGCAAAAATCACCGCGATCCGCATGACGAACGGCGAGATCTACTGCGGCAAAATGTTCATCGACGCGACCTACGAGGGCGACTTGATGGCCGCGGCCGGCGTCAGTTACACACTGGGGCGTGAGTCGAACGACCAGTACGGCGAGACGCTCAACGGCGTGCAGGTGGCGCAGGCGCGTTACCACCAGTTCGCCCCGCCGAGTGAAGTGGACCCGTACGTGATCCCGGGCAAACCGGAAAGCGGGCTTCTGCCGCAGATCAATGAGACCGTGGACGAAGATGGAACCGGGGACGCGAGGATCCAGGCGTACTGCTACCGGCTCTGCATGACGCGCGTGCCGGAAAACCGCGTTCCGTTCCCCAAGCCGGAAAATTACGACCCGAAGAACTACGAGCTTTTCCTGCGCTCGGTCGAGGCGGGGCAGCGGTTCCTGATGATCATTTCCCAGATGCCGAATGGCAAGACCGACACGAATAACGGCGGGCCGGTCTCGCACGACTTTATCGGGCAGAACTACGACTACATCGAGGCCGATGACGCGGAGCGCGAGCGCATTTGCAAGGCGCACGAGGACTGGCAGATGGGCCTGATGTGGACGCTCCAAAACGATCCGCGAGTTCCGGAAAACGTTCGGAAAGCGTACGGCGATCTGGGGCTTGCAAAAGATGAATTCCCCGACACGCGCCACATCGGGCACAAAATTTACGTCCGTGAGGGGCGCCGCATGGTGAGCGACTTCGTACACACGGAACTGCACTGCTGCCGCATCACGCCGGTAGAGCGCCCGATCGGTTTCGGCTCGTACAATATGGACTCGCACCACTGCCAGCGGTACGTGAAGCTGAACGCGGAAGGAAAGCCGGTCGTATGGAATGAGGGCGACGTGGAAGTCGGTCCGGGCGGCGCATACCCGATCGACTTTGGAACGATCCTCCCGAAAAAGGCCGAGTGCGTGAACCTCCTCGTGCCGGTCTGCGTTTCCAGCTCGCACATCGCGTACGGCTCGATCCGCATGGAGCCGGTCTTCATGATCCTCGGCCAGAGCGCCGCGACCGCCGCCTGTTTCGCGATCGAAGACGGGAAGGACGTGCAGGACGTTGATTACGAAAAACTCGCCGCCCGTCTGCGCGCCGACAAGCAGGTGATCGAAAAAGAACTCCGGCCCGCGAAGTACCACATGCAGCTCGACAAACTGCCGGGGATCGTCGTGGACGACGAAGACGCGGAACTCACGGGGGACTGGAAGTTCAACGATGTATGCTCCCCGCGCCTTGGGAAAGGCTACCACCACTCCGACGGAGTGAAGGACGGCAAGCTCAAGGCGGTCTTTACGCTGGAAGTTCCGGAAGCGGGAAACTACGAAGTGCGCCTGATCTACCCGACGAACGGGAACCGAGCGACGAACGTTCCGGTGGAAATCGCTACGGCGGACGGCGTGAAGAGTTTCGCGGTGAACCAGCAGAAGCAGTCCGACCCGCCGTTTGAGATCCTCGGAACCTTCCACTTCGAGAAAGGCCCCGCGACCGTCACGCTGACCAATAAGGGGGTGAACGGCTACGTCCTGGTAGATGGTGTGCAGTTTATTAAGAAGTAAAAGAAAAGGCCCCCTCATTGAGGGGGCTGGCGAGCGCAGCGAGCCTGGGGGAGAAATGTTTCAGGAACGATTTTCCGCTTTTTTACTCCCCCCGGCCCTTCGGGCCACCCCCCTCGGTGAGGCAGGGCTAACTTATGAACGGGGTAAATTTTAACGATTAATTTTTTGACTCCCATTTTTCCGATACAAAATACACATTCAGCCTGAAGGAGGTGTAAAAATGGGAAAAATGAGTGATGTTGAATTCCAAATTCATGCAA
>JAFTCU010000145.1 GCA_017454585.1 Thermoguttaceae bacterium
CAAATCCTCCTCTTACAGAGGAACGGCGAGTTTGAACGCCGCGCCGAACATGGTCGGATGCGCTTTGGCGAGGGTGACGGAGCCGATGACTTTCGCGAGTTTCATGAAAATTTCAAAACCAAAAAATGTTTTTTGGACCGGTTTATAGGTAGTACAGTTCCGCGGCGCGCATCACGATCTGGCCGGCCAGGTAGATCCCGATTTCGGAGGGATTCACGACCAGCGTGTTCACCGAGGAAAAGTCTTTCCACTGCTTCACGAGCCGTTCGGGGCTGGTGGACGAAATCGCGCTGATTCTCGGCTCGCGGTTCAGTTTCACCAGCGCCTCATCGACTTTCGAGGTAAACAAAACGTTCAGCGTCTGGTTTTTGGCCATCGAGTCGCGCGTTCTGTCGAAGCAGATGAAGCCCGAGCGCATGTTCGGGTGCCAGCCGCAGCGGGTCCAGAGCGGAAAAAGGGACTCCGGATTGTACGGCGTGAAGACCGCGTAAACCTCGATCGACCCCATGCGTACGCGGTTTGCCTGAGCCTGGGCGTTGGAGGCGGGCGCTTCGGAAAGCTCTGCGATCGCCTCGGCTGAATAGCGGGCCAACCGAATATTCTGCTCGGAAAGCTCATCCCGGGCGGACGGCGTAAGGAGCGCGGTCTGCGGAACGATCAGCTTTTTTACAGTACGCGGAAGGTGCTCCACGTCGCGAAGCGTGACGACCTGTTTGTCAAGCAGAAGGTCTTCCGGTCGGAGCTTTTTCCCCGGGGCTGGAGCGGGATCGGTCTGTGCTGGTCCTGGAGCCGAAACCTGAGCAGGCGCGGAAAGGGGGACGGAAACCCGTTTCTCGAACGTCTTCCCACCGACAAAAACGGGGGCGGACCCACGAGCACGCTGGACTTCACCCGCGATGGTACGCACGAGTTTCTCGATAGTCTGGATGTCGTTCGGGTTAATGTCCATCAGTCGTCCAAAATTCCAAGTACCGACCAGCGGGCCGGGCAGTTCCTGCTTTGAACCTGGTCCCCGATGAGACTTCCATCGCTTGAAATGAGGACCCGGTCGCCAACCCGCGCACCAACCTGTGAGTCAAGGCAAATTTGAGGGAAACCCTCTGGGGAATGACCGTCAAGCATCAACGGCTGGACGATCAGCAGACGCTGCCCCTTCAGGGAGGGGTGACGCACGGTGGAGATCGCTTTGCCGATGACTTTTGCCGGAAACATTAATTTAATTATGAATTGTGAATGATGAATTATGAATTAAAGGGGGGAGGGGTTTCCCCCTTTCGGATCGTTTTATTTGCCTAAAATGTGGAGGGCGTCCACGAGCGTGCATCTGCGGGAGCGCGTGTAAACCAGCGGGTTGGTGATCCCTTCGCCCGTGCAGCCCGCGATCGAGTAGGAAGCGTAGCCTTCGCCGCCGTTTCCAAGGCCCGCGACGCTCGCGCCGTTCTTCACGAAGATCGTCGTGTCGAGCGCTTTGCCCATCTTCGTCAGGTTTTCGACATTCATCGAGTGCATGATCCCCGTGTGGTGGAAACCGTGTTCGTACTTCACCGCCAGGCGGATGGCATCATCCACGTCTCTGGCGCGAACAAACGGCAGGAACGGAAGCATCTGCTCGACCGGCACGAACGCGTTGGTTTCGTCCGTTTCGCCGTAGAGGAGTTCCACGTTCTCGGGAATGTTCCAGCCCATGAGCTGCCCCATGTAGTGGGGGGATTTGCCCAGGAAATCACGCGAAGGAACCGGGTGACGGTCCGCACCTTCGCCGACGTACGCGATGGCTTTTTCCGTGAAGGCCGCGACCTGGTCGGGGGAGAGACGGTAGGCGCCGGCGCTTTCCATGGCGTTCATCATTTTGTCGAAGACCTGATTGACGACGAAAACCTCTTTTTCGGCCAGGCAGAGCAAATTATTGTCGTAGGACGCGCCGTAAATGATCGATTTGGCGGCACGATCCAGATCGGCCGTTTCGTCCACGACCACCGGCGGGTTTCCAGGACCGGAAACGACCGCGCGTTTCTGCTGACGGAGGGCCACACGACCCACGGCGGGACCACCCGTCACGTTGATCAGGTTCACGAGCGGATGCGCGAAGAGTTTCTCGACGTACTCGACCTTCGGCTCGGTCAGGATCGTCATCAAATTGTCGATCCCGATCGCCTCGTAGATCGCCTGGTTGAACATCTTGACGCCCAGCGA
>JAFTCU010000146.1 GCA_017454585.1 Thermoguttaceae bacterium
GATCCACATCGTGGGCGGCGGGACGAAAAACCGCCAGCTTTGCCAGATGACCGCCAACGCGACCGGGCGTCGTGTGGTGACCGGGCCGGTAGAAGCGACCGCCATCGGAAATATTATGATCCAGGCCATCGCCGACGGCGCAGTCCGCGACATTTCCCAGGCACGGGCGATCGTCCGGAACAGCTTCCCGATGGAGACGTACGAGCCGCAAAACACGGCCGCGTGGGACGAAGCATACGAGAAATACAGGAAAATCTGCTAAAGATCTGGCGGCCGATGTTCCCATACGTGTCAACTTGCGGAGACGACGCTTCCAGCGTCGTCTTTTGATTATGAATTAAGAATTTAAAATTATGAATGAATGACGACGCTGGAAGCGTCGTCTCCGCATTATTTCCCCTCTTTGATCTTTCTGTAGAGCGTTCTCTCGCTGATCCCCAGCATCGCCGCGGCTTCTTCCCGGTTCCCGTTCGTGTGGGCCAGCGTCTCACGGAGAAATTCCCCTTCCAGTTCATCCATCGTTTTCCCGATGAACGGCGCCAGCGGCCCGATGGGTGTGGCGGAGCCCGAGGTCGGCTCGTTCGGGAGGCAAATCACCCGGGACGGATCTTCCTGATTCGGACTCGAGGGAACCACGGCAGGCTGCTGAGCCGTGGGGGCCGTGTGTGCGTTCTGGAACCGCCTCAGTTCGTCTGCAGCCTCTTTTTCCGCTTCGGCGCGTTCTTCCGGCGAGACCAGTTCGTCGAGTTCCTCCGGCAGATCGTCCACGTTCAGGAGGCCGTCGTAGTCCATCACGACCATGCTCTCGATGATGTTCCGCAGCTGGCGGACGTTCCCGGGGTAGTCGTACTGGAGCAGATATTTCCGGGCCGCGGCGGTCATTCCCCGGACCTCTTTCCCGTGCTTCTCGCAGAAGACGCGGATGAAATGGTCAATCAGGACCGGAATGTCGCCGTGGCGTTCCACCAGCGCGGGCAGCCGGATCGAGACGACTTTCAGCCGGTGGTACAAATCGCTGCGGAACGTCCCCGCCTCGATCGCGTCGGAAAGGTCCCGGTTGGTGGCGGAGATGAGCCGGACGTTCACCTTGATCGGCGTGTTGGACCCGACGCGGGTGATCTCGCTTTCTTCCAGCACGCGCAGGAGTTTGATCTGGGTCGCCATCGGCATATCACCGACCTCATCGAGAAAGAGCGTCCCACCGTTGGCGTATTCGATTTTTCCCATTCGGTCCGCGATGGCGCCGGTGAACGCGCCTTTGACGTGCCCGAAAAGCTCGCTTTCGAGCAAATTATCGCTTAACGCGGCGCAGTTCAGCCCGACGAACGGCTTGTTCTTGCGCGGACTGTTCTGGTGAATGGCCTGCGCGATGAGTTCTTTTCCCGTACCGGTCGCGCCCTGGATCAGGACCGTAGAATTAGTCGGAGAGACGCGGCGAAGTTTTTCCACGATCGCGACCATCTCGGGACTGTTCCCGACCAGTTTCTCAAAGCCGAATTTTTCGTCCAAGCGGGTTTGAAGCTCCAAGTTGGTGCGTTTCAGCGACGCGCTTTCGGCGGCCTTTTCCGCCACGGCCCGAAGCTGCTTGAGGTCGAGGGGTTTGAGGAGGTAATTGAACGCGCCCTGCTGCATCGCACTGACGGCGGAGGGGACACTCCCGTGGCCGGTCATGATGATCACGGCGCAGTTCGGAAGGGATTCCCGCGCGCAGTTGAGGACCCCAAAACCATCCACGCCTTCCATGATCAGGTCGGTGAAAATGACGTCGTAATAGCCGGCGGTGATTTTCTCGATCGCTTCTTCGCCGGAGGTGGCGATTTCCGTGACGTAACCAACTTTTGAAAGCCCGTAAGCCACGATTTGCGCGTGCTCCGGCTCATTATCGACGACCAGGATCGTGATGGATGAAGGGGTCATAGGGGTTCCTTTTCTCTGACTACTGATTGCTTAAACCACTGACTTCTATTTTATTCAGAAACCCAAAAAAGTCAAGGGGGCCGGGGAAATGAGGGGATTTCGGGAATTTTTTTTGTGAAAATCGTTTTCAGCCTCTTGACAAAAGGTGGAGAAATGATTAAACTATAGTTAATAGCGTGTCTGCGTCAAGCAGAATTCCCTCCCAATCTCGCCTTATTTAAAAAGGAATAGAAAATGTCCCTCAAGACCCATCGTCGTAATTTTCTGAAGTCCACCGCTGTCGCGGGGGCTGGAATGTTCATCATGAGCGACCTCATGGCCAATGAATCTCCGAACGAAGTCGTGCGTTTCGCCTCCGTCGGGATCGGCGGCAAAGGAACCAGTGACTCCAACGACGCGAACCGTTTCGGAAAAGTCGTGGCGTACTGCGATACGAACCGCAACCAGCTCAAAGGCGGCGCGAAGCGTTTCGCC
>JAFTCU010000147.1 GCA_017454585.1 Thermoguttaceae bacterium
AATGCTCACGCACCGTTCCAGCGACGCGCCGCTTTTCGACTCGATCCACTACTACGGCCACGGCCGCGAGGGGTTCAAGGTCCCGACCTCGGCCGCGTGCAATTTCGATAAACCGCTCTGCCTGGTCGAGATTTACGGGAATTACCGCGACGGCCAGCGCAACGGGAAGCCGGAATTTGACGATTCCATGCTCTACCGCAGCGCGATGGAGATTTTCTGCCGCGGCGGAAACGTTCTGCTCCCGCATGGCATCTGGACGAACCCGGCCAAAATGTACATTCCGCCGGATATTTCGTGGCGGAACCCCAACCTCCACGGGGCGTTGCCGCAGTACGGCGACTGGGTGAGCCGCATCAGTCTGATCATGCGCTACAGCCGCCACGTCGCGGACGTTGGGATCGTGTACCCGATCGAAAACCTGAAGGCGTTTTTCTTCTTCCACACGAAATTTCCGCCGGGAGAGCATCCGTACGGGCTTTACATTCCGCCGGAGACCGATTACATGGCGGTGGGCACCGCACTGACCACGCGCGTTCATCGGGATTACACGTACTTGCACCCGGTGGTGATGACCGAACGGTGCGGAGTCGCCAAAAATGCCGCGGGCCAGACCGTTTACCAGCTGCGCAACCAGAACAATTTCGAGGAGTACCAGGTGCTGGTTTTGACCGGCTCCGAGGTGATCTCGGTCCGGACACTGGAGCAGGTCGCCGAGTTTTATCGGGCCGGGGGGAAAGTCCTCGCCACGACCCGCCTCCCCGACCGGGCGGCTGAGGGGCCTGAATTCGACGCCAAGGTCTGCTCACTCGTGAAGGAGATTTTCGGCGTGGATCCGTCCACTCAAGGGGTGGTCGAGGCGAAAGACTGCGGCCAGAACGACATCGTGCTCCCCGAGCATTACCGCGACTTCCGCCGTGAAAACGCCTACGGCCAGTGGAACTGGGACGTGGACGCGAACGTTCCGGGAAAACGGCTCGCCAGTTTCCGCACCGACCGGGCGATCTTCCTCGAAGAACCGACCGAGGACGCTCTGCGCGAGGCTCTGGACGCGCTGATTGCTGTTCCGGACGTGAAAATCGAATCGGCCGACGGCTCAAAACTCCCCGCCTTTGACGGGATCCCGCGCTGGAGCTACGACTTTGATGGGATGGTCCAGTACATTCACAAGGTGAAGGACGGGAAAGACTTTTACCTGATCGCCAACTCATCCGATACGCCGGTGGAGCTGAACGTCACACTTCGCGGAACGTTCCGGAGCCTTTCCCTCTGGGACCCCATGACGGGTGAAATGAAGGAAATTCCCGCAGAAAAGATTCAACCTGGTAATGGATTTGTGACGATTCAAGGATTTAAACTGGATAAAATTCAGTGTCATTTCATCGTCGGAGAAAATTGAGAGTCAAACCATGAAAATTTCAACCAAAGGCCGCTATGGGATGAGAATTTTATTGGACCTTGCCCTTCACAAAGGGACGGAGCCGCGGATGCTCCGTGACATCGCGAAGTCGCAGGGCCTTTCAGAGAAGTACCTGAGCCGTCTGATCATCGAGCTGCGTCAGGCGGAGATGGTCGAGTCGGTCCGCGGCGCAAAGGGGGGCTACCATCTCGCGAAGGACCCAAAAGAAATCACGCTTCTGGAAATCATCGAAGTGATGGAAGGCCCCGTCGGAATCGTGAACTGCGTGTACAAAGACAACAAAAAGTTTTGCGATCGCATCGAGACGTGCGGCCCGCGGGAGGTTCTGACCATCGTGAATGAAAAGATCCGCCAGGTTTTGGCCGAATCCACGCTCCAGGACATGCTGGACCGCCAGGCCGAAATCGACATTGATTCGGTCACGTGGGACTTTTGCATTTGAGCGTCTGCGGTTTTTCGAGCGCATTTTAAGGAATTAAAGTTTAAATCTACTTCAGGAGTTGACTTTATGGCTGAATTTTCATCCTTTTTGGCTTCTCTTCGTCAAATCACATCCAAATCGCGTATTTACACCGACCCGCTGCGACGGTTGGCATGGGGGACGGACGCAGGGTTTTACCGGCTCGTGCCACAGGTCGTAGTCCGGGCGAAAACCGAGGCGGAGGTCGCGCAGATTCTGAGTCTTGCCTCACAATACAACGTTCCGGTGACGTTCCGCGCCGCCGGGACTTCCCTCTCCGGTCAGAGCATTTCCGACTCGGTTTTGGTCGTGGCCGGCAAAAACTGGGAAGGGTACTCCATCGCCAAAAAAGGGGATAAACTCTGGAACGGGACGAAAGCCGAGATCGACGGCGAGTGGATCACGCTCGAGCCGGGAATCATTGGCGCGAGGGTAAATCACCTTTTGCAGCCCCTCGGGCGGAAACTCGGCCCGGATCCGGCGAGTATCAACTCCGCGATGATCGGCGGGATCGTGATGAATAACGCGTCGGGAATGAACTGCGGCACGCACGCCAACTCGGACCAGACGCTCATTTCCGCACGCATGATTATGGCCGATGGAACGGTTCTGGACACCGGGAACTCCGACAGCCGTGAAGCCTTTAAGAGGGAAAAGCCTGAATTTCTGCGTAAAATCGAAGAAATTCGGGATCGAATCCTGAAGAACAAAACGTTGAGCGAGCGCATCCGAAAAAAGTACGCGATCAAAAACGTGATGGGGCTGAACCTCTTCCCGTTCGTGCGCTTCAAAAACCCGTTCGATATTCTGGCGCACCTTCTGGTTGGGTCGGAAGGGACGCTGGCTTTTCTTTCGGGCGTGACGCTTAAAACTGTCCCGGACCTTCGGTTCAAGGCGTCTGCGATGCTTTATTTCCGGGATCTGCCCTCGGCTTCGCGTGCGGTCGTGGCGATGAAATCCGGCCCGACGTACAGCGCGGAAATGCTCGACGCCAAGTCGCTCGGAGCGGTCAGCGACGCTACGTTCCTGGCCCACCCGGAGATCCCGCATCTGGCCGCCGTTTTGACGGAGACCGTGGCGGAAAGTCAGGCGGAGCTGGAGGAAAATATTCGCAAAATCACGGCGATTCTGAAACCGTTTGAAACGGTCACGCCCGTGCGGTTCACGGACCGGCCGGAAGAGTACGCGCCGTTCTGGAGCATCCGCTCGGGGATCTTCCCCGCCGTGGGTGGAACGCGGGACCCGGGAAGCACGTGCCTCATCGAGGACGTGGCCTTCCCGATCGACCGTCTGCCGGAAGCCACCGCCGATCTGGAGGAACTTCTGAAGCGTCACGCCTACCACGACGCCTGCATCTACGGCCACGCTCTTGAGGGGAACTACCACTTCATCCTGAACCAGAAATTCGACTCGGAGGCGGAAACCGCCCGGTACGAGGCGCTGATGAAAGACGTGATCGAGCTGGTGGTCGGAAAGTACGACGGCTCGCTCAAGGCCGAGCACGGGACCGGGCGCAACATGGCGCCGTTCGTCGAGAGGGAATGGGGGGCCGAACTGTACGGCATCATGCGCGAGGTGAAGCAGCTTTTCGACCCGCAAAATCTTTTGAACCCGGGCGTGATTTTCAACGACGATCCGCTCTGCTACCTGAAGAACATCAAACCGCTGCCACTCGCCGACGCGCTGATCGACAAATGTATCGAGTGCGGGTTCTGCGAGGTGAACTGCATGTCGTGCGGCTTTACACTTTCGTCCCGTCAGCGGATCGTGATCCAGCGCGAGATCGCCCGTCTGGAGGCCCGCGGCGGTTCAGAGCCGCACGGTCTGGCGACGGCTGGGGAACTGCGCCGGGCGTTTCGTTACCCCGGGAACCAGACCTGCGCCGGGGACGGTCTTTGCTCGCTTTCGTGCCCCATGGGGATCAACGTGGGCGAACTGACGCACAAACTCCGCGAGCGTGAACTCCCGCCGGGAAGCCTCGGCTACAAGATCGGAAAAGTCTGCGCCCGGCATTTCTCGACGCTCAAACCGCCGATCCGGCTGGTGCTGAAAGTCGCGGATCTGGGCCACACGGTACTCGGGAAAAGCCTCATGCCGGCGGTCTGCCGCGGGCTGCACAAAGGCTCCGGGAAACTGATCCCGCTCTGGACCAGCGCCATGCCGCGGGCGTACACGTTCCCGGAAAAGCGGGCGAATATTACGCCCGTGAAGGACGCGCCGACCGTAGTTTACTTCCCGAGCTGCATCAACCAGACGTTCGGGACGCAGAAACACGCGCCCGATTCCACGCCGCTGGCGGAAAAAACGATCCAGCTCCTCTGCAAGGCCGGGTATAACGTCGTGTTCCCGAAGAACGCCGCCAGCCTGTGCTGCGGGACCATCTGGGAGAGCAAGGGAATGCCGGACCTGGCGGAAGAAAAGGTCCGCGAGCTGGACGACGCGCTCTGGGAAGCGTCGCAAGAGGGGAAATTCCCGGTTTTGTGCGACCAAAGCCCGTGCCTCTACCGGATGCGCGAGTGCATCCAGCGGATGAAGCTCTACGAGCCGGTCGAGTTCATCAGCAAATTCCTCGTGGACCGGCTGGACTGGCGCCCGACTGACGAGCCGATCGCGATCCACATCACGTGCTCGATGAAGAAAATGAAGCTCGACGGCGTGTTTCTCGACCTGGCGCGGCGGTGCTCGACGAACGTTCTGGTGCCGGAAAACATCAACTGCTGCGGCTTTGCGGGCGACCGTGGTTTCACGCTCCCGGAAGTGAACGCCTGGGCGCTGCGCGCCCTGAAACCCCAGCTTGAAGGAACGGGGATCAAAATCGGTTACTCGAACAGCCGCACGTGTGAGATCGGCCTGATGACCAATGGCGGCATTCCGTACGAATCGATCGTTTATCTGGTCGATCGGGTCACGACGGCGAAATAGAAAAAACGGGGACGACACTGGAAACGCCGTCCCCGTTGTATCATCACTTACTTTTTCCAGTAATTTGGCAGTTCGTCCAGCTTAACCTCTTCCTGGGTCTTCTCCGCCAGATTCTTCACCTGACACACGCCGCGGGAAAGTTCATCCGCCCCGGCGATCACCGCGTAGCGGAAGCCTTTGCGGTCGGCGTACTGGAGCTGGGCGCCGAGCTTTTTCGGGTCGGGGTAGATCTCCACGCCGATGCCGGTCGAGCGGATGGTTTTCGCCATCTGGAGGTACGCGGGAAGCTGCGTTTTGTCGAAGTACGGGATGAAAACCTCGGCGGCGGTCTTCACGTCGCTCAGCATTCCAAGCTGCTCCATGGCGGTGAGCAGACGGTCCAGACCCAGCGATGCGCCGATCCCCGGGAGCGGATTATTCATGAAGATCCCAGTCAAATTGTCGTACCGGCCGCCCGAGCAGACGCTTCCGAAGCCCGGCAGATCGTCAAGGAACGTTTCCCAGATCGTGCCGGTGTAGTAGTCCAGCCCGCGAGCGATCGAAACGTCCAGAACGAGGTTTTTCTCGGTGATCCCCACAGCCGCGGCGGCTTCCAGGACCTGACGCAGGTCGGAAACCCCTTCCTCGCCTTTCGCAGTTCCCACCACCATCGCGGCGATCTGCTCGAGGACCTCCAGGTTGGAGCCTTTCAGAGCCGTGAGCTTCAGGACTTCCTCCGCCTGATCGGGACTCAGACCGGCAGTTTCGCCCATTTCCGCTTTCACGGCATCATGGCCGATCTTGGCGATTTTGTCCAGTGCGCGCAGCACCGGGACGGTTTTTTCTTCGAAGCCGAGCTTTTCAAGCAGACCGCTCAGGACCTTGCGATTGTTCAGGTGGATCGTGAAATTCTCGAAACCGATGGCGCGGAGCAGGTCGTAGATCACGAGCGTACACTCAATGTCGGCCGAGATGTTCAGCGTCCCGATCGTGTCGAAATCGCACTGCATGAACTCACGGTAGCGACCGGCCTGCGTGTTTTCGCCGCGCCAGACCGTTGCGATATGGAAGCGCTTGAACGGCATTCCCAACTCGTTGGCGTGCTGG
>JAFTCU010000148.1 GCA_017454585.1 Thermoguttaceae bacterium
CCCCGACGCCGGCGTGAAGCTCGTCGGCTGCGAGGCGGGCGGAAAGGGAATTGAAACCGAAAAGCACGCCGCCTCGATCAATCGCGGCGAAGTCGGGATCTTCCACGGTATGAAATCGTACTTCTGCCAGGACGAAAACGGCCAGATCGCCCCGGTCTATTCCATCTCGGCGGGACTCGATTACCCCGGAATCGGGCCGGAACACGCTTTCCTGTACGACTCGGGCCGGGCGCAATACGTCGCCATTACGGACGAAGAAGCGGTCTGCGCGTTTGAGTATCTCGCCCGGACGGAAGGGATCATTTGCGCCATCGAAAGCGCTCACGCCGTCGCGTACGTGCAAAAAATCGCGGGAAGCATGAGTCCGGACGAAATCATCATCTGCTGCCTGTCAGGCCGCGGGGACAAAGACGTGGCGGCGATCGCGCGCTACCGGGGAGGTGACCTTCATGAGTAAAATCGCAAAAGCATTTGAAAACGGACCGGCTTTCATTCCCTTTTTGACCGCCGGAGATCCGAGCCTGGAAAAGACGGAAGAATTCATTCATGAAATGATCCGCGCAGGGGCCGACCTGATCGAGATCGGGATCCCGTTCTCCGACCCGATCGCAGAAGGGCCGGTGATCCAGGAGGCCGACATTCGGGCGCTTCGGGCCGGGACCACCCCCGACAGGATTTTCGAAATGGTCGCGCGGCTTCGGAAAACGACGGACATTCCGATGGTTTTCCTCACGTACGTGAACCCGGTTTTCCACTACGGCTTCGAGCGTTTCTGTGCCCGGTGCGAGGAAACGGGGATCGACGGACTGATCATCCCGGACCTCCCGTTTGAGGAAAAAGCCGAGCTGGACGCCGTCATGAAGCGCCACGGTCTGGACCTGATCTCGCTCATCGCGCCGACCTCGGAAGACCGCATTTCCCGCATCGCCGCTGAGGCTTCGGGCTACATTTACGTCGTTTCCTCGATGGGCGTGACGGGCGTCCGCTCGGAGATCAAGACCGACCTGCGGTCCATTCTGGACGTCATCCGCAAAACGACCGACGTTCCGGCCGCCATTGGTTTCGGGATCAACACGCCCGAGCAGGCGTACGAAATGACCCGGATCGCCGACGGCGCGATCGTGGGGTCCGCCATCGTGAAGATCATCGCCCAGTACGGCGACGCGGCCGGGCCGAAGATTTGCGAGTACGTGAAAATGATGAAAGACGCGATCCGCTAGTCAAACGCCGGGTCCGTTTCACTTCCAACCTTTTATTTAAACACGGATTTCCACGGATTAAAAGGATTAAAAGGATTTGGTTTTCAATGATTTAAAACCAGGACGAAAACTTGAAAATCCCTTTAAATAATCCGTGGAAATCCTTTTAATCCGTGAAAATCCGTGTTTAAATGGAGGTTTGAACCAGACTGGACTCACACTTGGGTGAATGGGTTGACGTTTTGGAAACTTCCATCCGCCCAATTCGCTTAATCCACGGGGCCTGAAATCGCTGGATTTGGCGGCGGACCAAGCGTAAACTTCGGGTCAGTCCCAAGCCTGAACCAAACCTTCAATTTTAACTTTCCGCTCTGAAAGGAAAAAGACCATGAAATCCACCGAAACCGCTTTCATTTTCATCGAGTTCCAGAATGAATTCTGCTCGCCCGGAGGAAAACTCTTCGAGGCGGTAAAATCCGAACTGGAACGGAACCAGACCATTCCCAACGCGCAGAGACTTCTGGCCGGCGCACGTGCGAAAGGGTGCTTCATCATCCACTGCCCGTTCATTCTGAACGCGGAGTGGGTCCAGTTGCACGCCTGCTCCGGGATCCTCGCGGGGATTCTGGAAAACCAGCTGTTCGCGCCGAACACGTGGAACCAGAGCATCATCGATGCCATGAAGCCGCTCGACTCCGAAGTGGTGCTGGAAAACAAGCAGACGCTCAGCGCGTTCAGCCACACGAATTTGCAGGCGCTGCTCGAAGAAAAAGGGATCAAAAACCTGATCGTCGCGGGCTTCCTGACGAACGTCTGCGCCCAGGGGACCGCGTTCTCGGCATACGATTTGGGCTTCCAGACCCGCATGGCGCTGGACGCCTGCGGCGCGGCGAGCGAGTCGATTCAGCGCTACGTCGAAAATGATTTCGCCCCGGTTTTGGGCGGCGCGAACCGCGTCGATGCGATCCTGGCGGAGATCGTATAAGATTCAGAGGGAATTAATTTAAAGCCTCCCCTGAAAGGGGAGGTGGCCCGAAGGGCCGGAGGGGTTCAGAAACGGGGGAAAATCCGTCCGTTGGTCGGAACCCCCCAGTCTCGCTGCGCGAGCCAGCCCCCCTTTCAGGGAGGCCTTTAAACGACGCTGGAAGCGTCGTCCCCGTAATTCATAATCAGAAGTTTCGGCCCTGCGTGCAGACCAGAATATTATTCGCAGGCTTCCGCCTCAGCACGTCGTTCACTTTCTCGACCGTGAGACTTTGTACCTCGGCCGAGATCTCCTCAAACGTCCGGACGCGGCCAAGGCGTTTCCAGTCCGTAATGAGGCCCGTCGCCAGACTCAGGCTGGACTCCTGCTCCATGACGAGCGCCATCCGGTGGCGGGCTTTGTACGCGCGGAGTTCTTCTTCCGTCACGCCCTCTTGCAGACGCTCGATCTCGCTCTGGATCACGTCGAGCGTTTCCCGGGCGTTTTCTTCCCGGCAGCTTGCAGTACAGAACGCCCCGGCTTTATGGTGCACGGAAACGCAATGCGCTTCCACGTCGTAGCACAGGCCGCGCTTTTCCCGGACCTCATTGAAGAGCCGCGAGTTCATCCCACCGCCCAGAATACTGATCCCGGCCCATTCCGCCCGCCAGCCGGGCTCCAGAAGCGGCGTAATTTCCCACCCAAGTGACATTTGCGCCTGCGGTGAGTCGAACGAGATGTGCAGCGACTCGCGCCGGGGCTCGTTCGGTGGAAGTTCCGGTTCCGTTTTGGGTTCCCAGTCCCCGAAAAGACGTTTGACCTTTTCTGTGGTTTTGTCCCAGTCAAAATTCCCGGCAATCGCCAGCACGCACCGATTCGGCATCGTAAGCGCATCGTACTGGACGCGGACATCTTCCCACGTAATGCTTTCGATCCCCTCGCGGTTTCCATCGTCGTCGTGCCCCCAGGCTGGGCCGAAGAACTGCTCATCCATCGCCAGACCGAGCCGGTTCTCGGGATTATCCTCACTGAAGGAAATTTCCTGAAGCAGAACCTGACGGCCGTCTTCCATCTGTTCACGGGGCAGAACCGGACGGCAAAGAAGATCAGCGTAAAGGTCCAGCGCGGCCTCGAGATTTTCAGCGAGCATCGACGCCCGAAACTCCAGAGTGGAAGCGGTGAGGCTCTCGGTCCGGTCAATTCCGATCCGGTCAATGGTTTCGATAAACTGGCGGTTGGAAAGATTTCCCGCGCCGCGAAGCATCATTTCGCAGACGAAGGCGGCCAGGCCGTACTTTCCCACGGGGTCCCAAACGCTTCCCAAGCCGGTCCAGAACGAGAAAGAAACGGAATGAAAGTGCGGCTGAACGTCCCCCAGCAAGGTAAAGCCGTTTGAAAGGATAAGGCGATGGATCAATTTAACCGTCCTGTGGCGCAAATATAAAACTATTTATCAACTTCCCTCACATTATACTTTCTTTCCAGAAAAATGCAATTCCCTGGGGCTTGACTTTCTCGGCTTTTCCGGTAAAATTAAAATCAGTTTTTCCTTTTCCCTTTCCTCTTTCCCAAACTCAGGAGCTAAAATGGACTACTGCAAAATCATCCCGTGCCTCGATACCAAAGACGGGCGTCTGGTGAAGGGCGTGAACTTCGTGGAACTGAAAGAAGTCGGCGATCCGGCAGAAAGCGCGGCAGCGTACGACGCGGCAGGGGCTGACGAGCTGGTCTTCCTCGATATTACCGCCACCGTCGAGAATCGTAAAACCCTCATCGAAGCCGTGAAACGGACCGTGGCCCGGATCCATATTCCGCTCACCGTAGGCGGCGGCATCCGCACCACCGACGACATTAAGGAAATGCTGGACCTGGGCGTTTCCAAACTTTCGATGAACTCCGCGGCGGTGAAACGTCCCCAACTCGTTGAAGAAGCGGCCAAAATGTTCGGCTCCGACAAAATCACCGTCGCCATCGACACGCGCAAAAACGCCGATATGCCCTCCGGGTTTGAAGTCGTGATCGCCGGCGGGACCAAAGGCGCAGGGATCGATGCCGTGGAATGGGCGAAACAGGTCGAAAGCCTCGGCGCCGGAGCGATCCTCCCGACGAGCATGGACGCCGACGGAATGCAGACCGGCTACGACATTCCCATGACCCGAGCGATCGCCGACGCGGTGAAACTCCCGATCATCGCCTCGGGCGGCGCGGGCAAACTCGAGCACCTGTACGAAGCGGTCGCGGAAGGCCACGCCTCGGCCGTCCTGGTCGCGTCGATCGCCCACTTCGGGATCTTCACGATCCAGCAGATGAAAGACTACCTGGCAAGCAAGGGAGTCCCGGTCCGGAAGTAACCAAATCTCACGGGGATGAAGCTTTCAGCGACGTCCCCGTAAAAGTCATTCCCGCAGGAAAGGGTTTTCTCATGAAACTGACTCATAATCAGCTCGCGATTTCTGTCGCCGCACTTGTTCTTGCGGGTCTGCTGGCTTTTCTTTCCGTTACGTATTTTCGTGCAAAAAAGCCTATAAATCCGCGACCTTCCCAACCCGTGGCGGAACAGACGGTAAAACCCAGAAAACTCACCAAAGAAGAACGCGAGGCCCGCCAACTGGAGCGTCAGGCGGAAGTGGTCGGTGTGAAGCCGGAGGAACTCGCCGAGGCTGCAAAAGAACCGGAAAAACTGATTGATCAAACGATGGAGCGGGAAGAAGGGCGTACTCAAGAAGAAAAAATGAGCGACTTGATCCACCAGCGCCGCCAACTCGAAAAAATGTCGGCGGAGCATACCGAGAAGGCCCTGAAAAAAGTCGTTGATTTTCTGGAAGCCCATTCTGACCGCGCGACGGAAGCCCGGCAGGAGGTTTCGCCTGACCAGTTTGATGCGGATTCCGCCCAGATCGATTCCTGCGAGCGTGTTCCCAAAGACGAAAAAGAAGGGGGCGGCTGGCGGTATATCGCGACACTTGTGGACGCCAAAGGAAACTCAATGAAAGTGGAGCTTCCCGAGTCAGAAGGCGCATCTACCTGGCGTACGATGCAAATGCTCAAGGAAAATCCGCTTATGAACGCGATTTACCGAAACGCCGTGATGCCCCTTCTGGACCGAAAAATAGAAAAAGCCGGAAAAGCGAATCCTTGACATTTCCGCCAAGTCTGATATAATTCAGTCTTACTTTTCAATTTAGACGCATTTCCTGGAAGCAGGGTTTTTATATTTTGCCGCACTTTTTTCACACGCAACTTTCAAATCAGTTAGAGGTCCTCGCAGAGTCGCATGAACGCGCCAAGTCGCTTTCTATAGGATTTTTCGTTCGTTGCGGTTCCCGGTTTGAGTCCCCGGCCGTTTCCGGAATCAGTCATTTCCTTGAACATCTTGTTTTCAAGGGAAGTCTCACGCGATCAGCTCAGGACGTGAACCGGGAATTCGACACGATAGGCGTTTCGTTCAACGCTTGCACGATGGAGGAAAGCACGATTTTCTACGCGTCGCTGCTTCCGGAGTTTATCGAGCCGTGCCTGGAAATTTACGCGGACATTTTACGACCGGCGATTCGTGAGGAAGATTATCGATCAGAAAAAGAGGTCGTTCTGGAAGAAATCGGCATGTACGAGAACGAGCCGCCGTTTTGCCTCGATGATCGCCTGCGTCAGTCTTTTTTTAACGGCCATCCGCTTGGAAATCCGGTTTTGGGAAGTGCGCGGAGTGTGCGACATTTGACACGCCGCAGGATAAAAAAGTGGATTCTGGAAAAATACGCGCCTCAGAATATTCAGCTCTGCGCGTGCGGAAACGTTGATTTTGACAAGCTTGTCCGGCTTGCAGACAAATACTGCGGAAAGTGGGAAAATAGTCCGGAAAAGCCGCTGATGTGCGTTCCGTGTGATTTCAAACCACGTTTGGGACACAGGACTTTTTGCCGCCCTCAAGCGACCCGGGAATATGTCCTTGGCACGAGCTTCGCAAGAATTTCATCTTTTCGTCAGACGCTGACGGCCCGGTTGATCGCCTCGATTTTGGGCGATGATTCCGGAAGCCGGCTTTACTGGGAATTCGTTGATTCTGGTCTGGCGGAACACGCGGTTTTGAACTTTGTAGAGTATTCGGAGGGCGGCTGCTTCAATTCCAGTCTGGCTTGTGAACCGGAAGACGCGCAAAAAAATCAGGCAAAACTGGAAGCCATCTTCCGCGGAGCGCAAGCCGGTAACATCACTGAGGTGGAACTTTCTCTCGCGAAAAACCGGCTTGCAACCGCTTGTGTTCTGGGAAGCGAAAAAGGGGGAAATCGTATTTTTACGGTCGGCGGTGATTGGGCGGCTTCACGGGAATACCACTCGATCGAGGAAGAAGTGGAAACGCTTCGTTCCATTACGCTGGAAGAAATCGGCGCATTTTTACAGACGTTTCCGCTGACCGACTCGTTGACATTCAGTGTTGGGCCTTGATTTACGGGGATGACGCATCCAGTGTCCTCAGAATAAAAAAACAGTTCCGGAAAAAAGTTTTTGGTTGAGTTACTGCGAACTTGACGACATTGGAAGTGTCGTCCCCGCAAGAAATTGCAGAGATTATGAAACGTGCTTGCCTTTTGTTTTTATGCCTGATTTCCTGCCTGTTTTCTTCGGTTTTTGCCGCTCAGAAAGGGGAGTTTACTCTCAAAATCATTGATGAGGAGACGAAACGCCCTCTTCCCTGCCGGGTCACCATCCGAAACGAAAAGGGCGTTGTTCGGAAAGCCGCCGATGTACCGTTCCTTTACGACCATTTTGTTATGCCGGGAGAGGTATTCCTCGACTGGCCCTTGGGTACGTACCCGCTAACGATCGAGCGTGGGTTTGAGTATCTGCCGCGCACAGGGCATTTTGTCCTGAATACGTTCGCGAAAGACTCCAAAACGGAGACGCTCAAACGTTTTGTGAATCTTTCCGAAAGAGGCTGGTGGTCAGGAGACCTGATGGTCATGCGTGACCTGCGCGACGCAGAGTTGTTAATGCTCGCCGATGATTTGCATTTCGTGCCGTTTGCGGAGTCTTCCGACTTGCGTTTCCTTCCCGGCACAAAGAAAGCACTGGAAGAAAAGCGCGCACTGCTGCGGAAACAAAGTGGTCGAACCGAATCGGAACAAAAAGCCAAATCGGATGAAATGTGGTTTGACTCGGATCGGCTTTTCACGACGCAAAACTACATTCTGCGCCATCCTGCGGCTTCGGTGGGGATTTTGAACCTTCCAGTCGCGGTCCACTTTGAGAAACTTAAAATCGAGGATCGACCAAGTGCTTTGCCGATGCTTTACGCGCTCCGAAAGAAGTACCCGACCGCCTGGCTGGATCTGCAGGACGCGGACAGCTGGGACCTTCCGGCCCTCGTCGCGCTGGGGCTGGTCGATTCTTTTCAAATCCTGGGACCAAACATTTTGCGTGACCAGATGCTTCCGGAGAATATGGACTGGAAAAAAATCCCGGCGGTAAAATCGTTCCAGAAACTCAACGCGCCACGCCTTCTTCTGAAGCCGGACGAAAACGCAGACGAAACCCTTCAAAACCTTCAGGAAGATCTTTTCGTTCGGCCTTCACAAAGTTCCTTCACAGAAGATTCCAAGGCCCTGAATTACAGGGACGAGCGTGGCCAACAGCTGTGGCGCGAGGAGGTCTGGTTCCATCTTCTTAATACGGGCCACAAAATTCCCCCGAGCGCGGGGAGCGGCTCCGGGATGGCCCCGAATGCAGTCGGGTCAAACCGCATGTACGTCTTCGTGGACCCGGAAACCTTCGAGAAAAAGGCCGGTTACGACTTCGAGGGGGCCAATGCGGGGTTCACTCAAAAAGCGTGGTGGAACGCGCTGCGTGCAGGCCGCTGTGTCGTCACGAACGGCCCGCTCCTTCAGCCGTGGGTCGAGGGCTCGGCCCCGGGCGAGGTCTTCAAATTCCAGCCGGGAGAGCCGGAAAAACTCAACCCCTCCATGACGCTTCACATGCAGAAGAAGGCGCAGTACATCGAGTTCATCGTAAACGGCCGCGTCGCGCAGTCGGTCCCGTTCCGAAATTACGCGGAAACCGGACGGCTTCCCTTGCTCGAGATCAAAGAGTCGGGCTGGTTTTTGATTCGGATCATTGCTGACGACCCACAGCGGTACGAGGCGGTTCTTTCGGCCCCGTATTACGTGGAAATGGGGGACGAAAAGCCGGAAGCGGCGCAAAAGTCGGCGGAATTTTTCATCGCCTGGCAGAAAGCACGGATGAAAATGCTGAAGAAACGCGGCGATTTTGACGGCCCCGAGGGGGAAAGACTCCGCGAGTTGCATGAATTTGCTTTGGCGTACTGGGAAAAACTGGCAAAATAAACAAAACGTCGGCGGCCGGAGAACGTTTCTTTCCGCCTTTTTCGGGATCTACCCACTTGAAAACGTTTTAAAATCGTATATAATTAAATCAGGATCGAGTTCAAAAACTTCATTCCATTTTTGGCCTTTCCCCCTTCCCCTCCCACCTTCCAGGAATCCGGAAAATGAAACCTTTTTCTAAAATTTTCGCTTTGGCGTTTTTTCTTTCCGTTTCGGCCCTCTTCGCTCAGGAACCTGCTCCGGTTCCGACCGTGGATTTAAGAGCCGGTCTTCAGGATGCTTTGGTCACCGAGCCGTTGGCGCTCGCGAAGATCGATGAATTCGCAAATACTTGCGTTGAAATGCCGGACGCGGGCGTCGGGATCCTTCGGGATTTTCGCGAAAAGAACGCGCCAAAAGCGGATGCTCTGACGGCAGAAATCGTCTGGAAAATTTTCACGAAAAAGAAATGGACCGACCCGCTTTGCGAACTGGCGGCGGAGCTTCTGGAAAGTCCCGACCCGTTTGCCGTTTCGTGTGCGGATTGGGCGCTTTCGATTCGGACCGGCTGGGAAAACTCTTCGGAAACCGTCCCGTGGAGTGAAGACCGCGCGGAGAAACCGTCCTGGTTCGCGAAGTGGCTCGTTTTTCCGGCTGAGCGATTTGCTGAGCTGGACTACTGGCGCGCCGTGCGCAATTACGGCATTCAGTACAATTTGCAGAGCATGAAAGGGAGCGGGATGAATTTCCTCAAACGGACCAACGGAATGTTCGCGGAGATCCTCGCCTCGCCGAAACTCACCCCGGAAAAAAGGGAAGAAGTGACGCGGCTGCACGCCGAACTGGAAAAGGTCTGCGCGGAACTTCAGGCCGCCCCGGACCTTTGGTCTGCCCGTCAGAGTTGGACGCGGGTCCGGAAAGCAGCGCGGAAAGTCCTCCTTTGCAATCCCGACCTTGATTTTCAGGAAATCCTCTTTACGAAACGCCACTCCGCGCACGGCCTGCGGAATATTACCGGGTCGCAGTACCCGTGGACGCACAAACCGGGCGGCGACCTGTGCGTCAAAACCGGCTTTGATCCGGAAGATCCGGTCCGGGGGATTTTGAACGGTCAGCTTGGCCCAGGCCACGTGCATGGAACCGATTTGCACTGGGACGGAAAGCGCATCGTTTTCGGTTACGCGCAGCAGCCGGTCTGGCCGCTCCCAAGGCCCACGCACACGGGAGACGCGCACTGGTTTTTCGAGCTTCGCCCTCAAACCCCGCCGATCCACCTTTACGAAATTAACCTGGACGGGACGGGCTTGCACCAGATCACGGACGATCCGTACTGGGGCGATTTTGAGCCGACGTACGCCTCGGACGGCTCGATCGTTTTCGCCTCCGACCGTTCAGGAAGGAGCAGCGAGTGCGGAAACTTCCATGCGGACCACACGGTGATCAATCTTTACCGCTGCGAGCCGGACGGTTCCGGTTTGCGCCGCCTGAGCGACAATAAAGACATCGACCGGTACCCGCACGCGCTTTCCAACGGCTTGATCGGTTATACGCGCTGGGAGTACCAGGAACGCCATTTCATGGAGACGCACTCCTTCTGGACGATCCACCCGGACGGGACGTACGCGGAGGCGGCCTACAAGCAGCACATTCGGGTCCCGTGGGGTCTGCGCGACGTGCGAGACATTCCCGGGACGAACCGTTACGTCGGGATCGCCGGCGGGCATCACGTACTGGCGCACGGTCAGATCGTCCTCTTTGACCTTCTGGGCGGGCCGAACGACGCGAGCCGCCTGACGACGCTCACGCCACACATTACGTCCGGTGAAGGACCATCCGTGAAGACTACGGTGCCGCAGGGTGGTCTGGTGGACGCAGTGGGCCGTTACGCCGCGCCTTTTCCGGTTTCCGAAACGGCATTTCTCGCCTCCTGGAGCGCCTGCCTGCCTGCCCACGACGGACGCATGGGCGGCGACACGCAATTCGCGATTTACCTGGTGGACGTTTACGGAAACCGCGAGCTGATCCACCGCGAGCGGATACTTTCGTGCGATTTCGCCACGCCGGTCAAAGTCCGCAGTAAACCGTACGAACTGGCGGACGGCCGAATCATTTCCGGTGACCCGCGGTGGACCCGGCAGGAAAATCAGTCCCCGAGTGCGAATTACCCGCACCCGGTAGCGTACGTCGCGGACGTGAACGTGGGGCTACCGGAATCCGAGCGCGGAAAGGCCAAATATTTGCGTGTCATGCAGCACGTTGGCTGGCCGCTGGACGAGAAAATTGGCGCGTGGCGATGGGCGCCGGGGAACGCGTGGGACAAGATTTTCGGCTACTGGTCCTGGGCGCCGGCCCGCGAGATCGGCACGGTCCCGGTCGAAGAAGATGGATCGTGCTGGTTCTACCTTCCTGAAAACACGGCGGTTTATTTCCAGCTTCTGGATCAAAACCACCTTGAAATTCGCCGGATGCGCAGCCATATCGCGCTCGAGACGGGCGAATCCCGCGGCTGTATCGGCTGCCACGAGACCCGCGCGACGGTCGTTTCTCCCAAACCCGGCGCACTGGCCCAAGCGTTTCGTCACGCGCCCCTCATCCCAAAAGAGCCGGCATGGGGAAGCGAAAACCTTTACTCCTACGAAAAGCACATTCAGCCGATTTTTGACCGCCACTGCGTGCAGTGCCACAGTCCGGAAAATCAGGACGCGGCGACCGCCAAAGCCGCCCGGTTCGATTTGAGCGGCGTGACTGATCCGAACACCGGAATGTTCCGGTCTTACACCAGTCTGTTCCCGCAGGGCGAGAAAAGCGGGGCGCTGGTCTCGACCGAGGAAAATATGCTGATGGTTTCCGTTTCCGACAAACACTCGGGCGCGCAGATCACGAGGCCTCGCGAGTTTGGTTCGAGCCGGAGTCGGCTGATCCGTCAGCTTCTGGACGAGCCGCAGCACGCGGAGAAAGTCCGCCCGACGCTTAGCGAGGACGAGTGGCTTCTGCTCGTTTCGTGGGTGGACGCGAACGCGCCGTACTACGATTCCTTCTTTAACCGCCGCGACCCGGCGCATCCGGTTCCTGCGCGGACGGTCTGGACGACGTTCCCCGTTTCGATCCATTAAGTGAGAAGTAAGACCCAAAGGGCCTAAAATTCGGAGGGCCGGCGTCCCCGCCGGTCAAGTTAAAGGAAAGAAAATGGATTCCAATAAAGGAAAATACCGTCATCATGGTCTTCCTCACTGGGATTTAGGGGAAGTTGCTCAAACCATTACTTACCGTCTTGCAGACTCCATCCCTCCAGGAGTGTATGAGCAGATTCTCACTGAAATGAGGCGTGAGCCTGAAAATTACCAAAACATTTATAAGCGCACCAAAATTGAAGAGTGGCTCCACGCCAGTCGTTACGGCAGTTGCATCCTACAAAAGCCGAAAGCTGCTGAAATTGTTATTAATGCGTGGAAATTTCACGATGGGTCTGCGTATGACTTATATGATTGGGTTGTAATGCCCAATCATGTGCATTTGTTGATTCGCCCCTACAATGGAATCCTTTTAGGGAAAATCATTGGCGCATGGAAAGGGTTCACTGCAAAGGAAATTTCAAAAAATTTTGGCGTTCCATCTCAGGTTTGGATGGCGGGATATTGGGACCGAATGATTCGCGATGCAAAGCACTTTCAAACGGCCAGAGATTATATTCTTGGAAATCCTGAAAAGGCTGGATTAACACAAGGTTTTTATCGGTCAAGCGATTATTAACTTGACCGGCGGGGACGCCGGCCCTCCGAATCTTTTTGCCGAATCACCAGACCCATTTCGGGAACTCAAACAAACCCGCGCACCAGTCCGTCGCGCGGGGCGGGATCCAAAATTTTTCCAGCACGGTCCCCGGGCGCTGGTAGTCGCCGAACATCGGCTGGATGCTGGTCCAGAGCGTGATTTCCAGCGTGACGGTCTTGCCGCGCAGTTCCTCCGGGACGGCCCATTCGTACGGCATCCACGCGAGCGTTCCGAGGTCCAGCCCGCCGAGCTTCACGTTTGTGACGCACGCGCCCGGGTTCATGCGCAGCCAAAGAGGCCCCTCGCCCGCCGGGACGGTCACTTCCGCGGTGTAGCGCACTTCCCCCACGTAGTCACGCAGACCGCAGTCGCTCAGACGGCCGCGTGGTTGGGTCGTTTTCACGGTTCTCGTCTGCGGGACGAGTGAATCCGGCTCCTCCACGCCGAAATTGCCCACGATCCAGAGCGCCGGGAGGAAAAGATTTGAGTCCTGCATCCCGTCAAGCTGGAACGAGTGCCGACCCGCCTCAAGCCGCACCGGCTCACTCTGCGCGTAAAGCGAGTCAAACCCCTGCGGCAGAACGTCGGCCGGGCCGGAACCCGAAATCGGCTTCCCGTCGCACCGGACCGGGAACGGAACCGGATAGTTCCGCACGGCAAACCGGACCGTCTGCGGCTCGGTCAGCACGACCGACGCTTCCCCGTTTTCCCCGAAGAACACGCGCCGGCGGTTCGGCGAGTCGAGCGATATCGCGTACTCCTGAACGTCCAGCTTTTGTTCGTGAGTCTTGGGGACCCACTGCTGGGCTTTTTTGCTGAAAAAGACCCCGCGCGAGGGGAGATTCACCGCCATTTCTTTCCCGTTTCCGAACTGGAGCTTCAGCCCCGTGCGGTCTCCCGGCTGAAGGCTCAAAACGACGATTTCTCCATCTTCGTACCGGCGCACCAGAACGTTCTGGGCCGGGGTCCCGTCCGCGTTCACGACGAAACCGTCGGCGGGGTCCATCTGCGCTTTCGCCCAGGCCGTGGCTTCCTCCACCGTGGCGAAACGTTTGCCGGAGCGTTCCTCCACGATCTCGCCGGTTTTCAGGTCAAAGTCGAAAATGACCGGTTTGTCGCACGCTTCTTTTTCTTCGTAAAGGTCCCACGTGAGCTGGCTCAGCGAGAGTGCGCACAGAAACGCCCGGAGCGGGAGTTCCTTCTGGTTTTTCCCGTAGGCCGTCCGCCCGGCCTCGCGCTGCGGGTAGCGCACGGCGATGGGGCATTTGAACGGCTTTTTCGCGTATGCTGCGGCTTCCCTGGCGGCCTCGTTCAGAAGCCCCAACTTTCCAAACCACGGTTCGACCGGCGTAAAGAGCGAGCAGTAGCCGTGCTTTTCGTCGAATCCGCGCCCGTCCAACGCCGCGATCGCTAGCACGTAATGGTCCACTTTGTGAAACGCTTCCAGCCAGAGCATTTGCCGGTACATTCCGAACGTCTGGTCCGCTGGCCCCAGCGCGAACAGTTCGGCCAGCCCGCCGTTCCCGACGCGGCCGGCGGCGTGCTGCGCAACTCCAAGCGTCAGCCACTCGGAATCTTCCCCGACGCGGGTCGAAATTTCATCCATCCCCGGCAGGGAAAGCCCTTTGAGGACCCAGAGCGGCAGGCCGTTCGACTGCGCGGAGCCGATTGAGGAGTTTTCCGAGATCATGTGGCCCGTGAAGAAAATCCCCATCCGGTCGCACCACTCGCGGATCGGGTCAAAGAACGCCTTGCGGAAGCGCTCGCCCAGCAATTCAGTGTACACGACCCAGACATCGTTTTTTTGGGGGTCGTTCAGGAATTCCTCCACGTCCGTCCGAAAGCCCCGCCCGGTTTTCGCGGCGTATTCTTCGTCGAGCTGGTCGAAGTAGCGGAAACGCAGCGCCGGCTGCTGGCCTTCCACCGGAATGTGACCTTTATGCGCCGGTTCGTCGGTGAATATCCCCACGATCGTGTTCCCCATGTACTCGCGGAAACGCTTTTCGTAAACGTGATGGGTGGTTTCCTTGAAGTATTTCATCGCTTCGAACGAGTAATTATCCGCGCCGAAGTCAGTCAAATGCCCGATTTCCCAACGGAAGGATCCGTCCTCGTTCCGGAAGACCTGGTACTCGCGGTACTGGAAATCCGGGCTGGCGTCGCGGACCTTCCCTTTGCAGCTCCCGGACGGCCAGTTGTACTCGTCGTAAAGCCAGATCTTCATGCCGAGGCGCCTGGCGTGGCGGCAGAACTGCTCGGTCATTTGGAGCCATTCTTCCCCCATGTATTCGTACTCCAGACCGCTGCGGGCGTAGATGAGGAACTGGTCGATCCCGACGGCTTTATACGCCTCGAGCGTCCGAACGACGTCGGCCTCGGTGGGCCTTCCCGTGATGGCGCCCATCGGGATCAGAGGCGATTCCTGCCCAAAGAGAAACTGGGGAACGAGAAGAAAGGCGAGAAAAAAAGCAAAAATGCGCTTCATGGCGAACTCCAAAAAAGGGAGGGATTAATACGGGGGATTAGGAGACGACGCTGGAAACGTCGTTTAAAGGCCCCCTCCTTGAGGGGGCTGGCTCGCGAAGAGAGACTGGGGGAGTTTTGCAAAAGCGCCGTTTGACTCCCCCCGGCGCGTAATTCCGTGCTCCGCACTCCATTACCGCCTTGCATCTCCCCCGTTACTTCTGAACCGGCTGGGTCCAGGCGGACGGGTGTTCCGGCTTGCCGCGCATGGTGCAGCGGGCGGGGATCATTGCCGTGATGCGGGCGCGGACGTAAAGGTCATCGTCCGTCATGGTGTACTCGGCGTGCGTTCCTTCGACCGTCTTGAAAATCTCACCGACCGATTCGGAGTATGAGTTGATCTTTCTGGCCGGGAATTTGCCGTCTTTGGGCGAGTCGATCGTCGTGAACGTTTTGTCGAACCCGCGGCGCGTGCCGATGAAGTCGATCCTGTAATTGACGCCCTGTTCCGCGTGGACGTCCACGGCCAGCGTGCCGGTCGATTTGTCGAACTGAATGTCGTCCAGCCAAACGCCCACGGCGGCGTAGAAGTCACCGCGGTTCATCGCCCGCATCAGATCGACCGCGTCGAGCGAGTCGCAGCGCACCATGACCGAGCCGCCGGCCGCCGTTTCGAAATCGTTGTAGAAGCGCTGGTAGTTGTGCGTATCGTCCGTGGCGGTCGCCATGATCAACGGCTGATTCCGGTCGGCACGGAACGCGTTGATGATGTCCCAGTACTTTTCCATCGTCCAGAAATCCGGCCGCACCGGCAGATTCGGGCCGCAGTTGACGATCTCGAAGAACCGGATCTCCGGCTGCTCGCAGAGCCATTCCGGCTGCAGGTCGTACCAGATCCAGTCGGGGTGGTTGAACATCACGACGACTTCGTCTTTCGGC
>JAFTCU010000149.1 GCA_017454585.1 Thermoguttaceae bacterium
CCTAACTCCTAACTCCTAACTCCAAGAAACTTTTACTTTTTTTTCTGAAAAATTACAAAAATTTTGTTGCTTTTTTCTCCTTTTGGCGTAAAATCTTAATTTATAGAAAGCATTTTAATAAGATTTCACGTTGGAGATTTTTCCCATGAAACGTTTTACGGCCCTTCTTTCCGTTTTATTCTTTGGTTTCCTGACCGCCTCGGTTTTGGCAGATACTTTCTACCTGACGAAAACCCAGCCAGCGGGAACATACTGGGGAACCACCGGCTACTGGAGCGAAGACGGAAATCCTGCCGCACACTCAGGCGCGGACTACCTCGTGGACAACGGCTACACACTGCGTTCCCCGGAAAACAGCTCCGCGGCCACCGCAAACGTTTTTCCCGGCGATTCTCTCACGCTGGGTGGGGACCGGACCGGTTCGCTGACGGCCGGAACGTTCACCCTCAAAGGAAGCGCCACGGTCAATAACATGACTATCGTCTCGGGAAACATTTTTCAGGGGGTAGGCGGCAAAACCTTCGAGTTGGCCGGAAACATTAATATATTGGGCTCTCTCAATTTCACCGCGAACGACTCACCAACCGGACGCAAGATAGATGTTACCGCGAAAGTCACCGGCAATGATACCGCCACAATGTCGATCACTACCACCTCAGACGGTTTTATTCAATTTTCCAACGCGAATAACACTTATGCAGGTTCCATCTCGGTTACGGGCAATTCGGTCCTGAAAATCACCAGTGCCGGCGCGCTTGGTTCCAGCCCCACGATAACCCTCGCACAAGGCGCCAAACTGAACACACCCGAAAGCCTTTCGCTGAAATCCCTGACGATCTCGATCCCCAGCGGCCTAACCAATAAAGCGCTGAAGTATCTGACCGCCAACCTTCCGAACGGCACGACGACCGTTTCCACCGCCGCGATGCAGACCGCCCTGGCCTCCGCGGGAATTGAAATGCCGATCGGTTCTTCGCTCACCGTCACCGGCTCGACTCGTACAGCTGAGACGTACTACCTCAACACCAGTTCCTTGCCGGAGGAGACGCAAAGCTGGAACAAAGTGAGCGCCTGGCGGGTCGGTTCCTCATCGGGTGACGTCAGCACGGTCGTCCCGACGCTTGGCGACACGGTCCACCTCACCAATGTGCTCCGCACTACATACCAGGACAGCAACGGCAAGACGCTCTACTTCCTCCCCACCACCTATTTGGATGCGGGCGGCGTGATCGGTCTGAAATCCGTTGCGGGAATGGACTTCTTCCCCGACCTGATCCTCAATGGAGGAAGCGTCAGCAATTATGGCGTTGACAATAAAACGGTCCATATTGGCGGACACATGACGGCGGTCGATGGCGTAACCTCCACCTTCACGGCAAACAGCGTCAAACGTATGCTTGACGTGGATTCCGACATTTCCGGCACGGGCGCACTCACTGTGACCGGCGGCGGAACCGTCAGACTCGGCGGAAATAACACCGAATACACCGGGACCATGACGGTCAAAGGGGGCACGACCCTTGAGCTCACTTCCGAGAACGCGCTGACCAGCGCCAACGTCGTGACCGAAAGCGGCACGAAGATCAAAGTCGCCGGGGACCAGAAGATGGGGACCTGGACCACGCAATACCGCGACGGCAGAGCGTCCGCCGGCACGTACCTGATGCCAAAATCCATCACGGTTTCCGACAAATATGTCCAGGACGCGCTGGCAGTGGCGGGCATGGACGCTCCGATCGGCGCGGTGATCACGTCCGACTCTACCCGCGAAGGAAAAACGTACTACGCCACGGATGGAGGATCCGCTTCGAACTGGACCACGGTGAGCACATGGCACGAAGGCAGCACCAGCGGAACCAATCCGAACAGCTACATTCCAACCGTCGGCGATGTGGCTTACATCACGAACACCAACGCAAGCTCCTCGACAACATTTACGGTCCGCACTCCCGAAAACCTGAACGATGTGGATGGCGCAACGCACTACTTCCTCGCGGAATTGCACATTGGCCCCAAAGGAAACCTTGGTCTGAAAAACGCGTACGCGACGGTTTGCGTTCCCAACCTGATCCTTGAGGGCGGAAGCATCGGCAACGCGAAGGGCGGCACCAGCCGCGCAGCCAAGCTGGACGGTTCCATCCGGGTGGTTGCCGACTCAACGATCGCCCCTCCAACAGAAAGCAATATCCGGCGCACGATCGACGTGCTCGCGGACATTTCCGGCAGCGCGAACCTGACGTTCAGGAACACCGGGATCATCGCTCTGAGCGGCGACAACAGCGGCTTCACCGGCAAAGCGACGCTGGAAACCAACACCACGCTGCGTCTCAACTCGGAGAATGCGCTCGGCCCGGCCGGTGACCTGACGACCCAAAACGGAGCGGAACTGACCGTCAACAATTCCGAGAAGCTCAGCAAGCTGACGGCCGCCGGAACCCTGAAATTCAATGGAACCGGCACGCTGGAAGTTCCAACCGTCAGTGGCAGCGGTTACACCCTGAACCAGTCCGGCGCAACACTTTTCCTGACCGGCCAGGACGCGACACTGGACGGGAATTACAACCAGACCGGTGGCGCTTTGCGGCGGAACTTCGATTCCCCGATAACCATCACGGGCGATCTGGCTCTTTCCGAAATTGAAGTGAACGCGGAAGACGCAGACCTTTTCAATCCGGACACGATTTACCCACTTCTGTACGGTCCGAAAGTTTCTACCATTGACGTGTCCGGGCTTTCGTTAACCGGCGTGGGTGGACTGGCGGACGTCGCTTTGAGCGGATTGCTGCAGGACGGCGTGTTTTACATCGGTTCCTCCGGCGCCATCTCAGGCCAGGTCCCGGAACCCGCCGCATGGGCGCTGCTGCTGCTCGGAATTTTCGGGCTGGCACTCAGACGGAAAAAATGAATAATGAATAACGAATAATGACGCTGGCGCGTAATGCAGATCATTATTCGTTATTCGTTCTTCATTATTCGTTCCAATTCATAATTCATAATTCTCAATTCATAATTGAAATCGATGCGTCGCTCAGCTTTCACACTCGTAGAACTTCTGGTCGTCATTGCGATCATCGGGATGCTGGTGGGGCTCCTGCTTCCTGCGGTCCAGCAGGCACGCGAGGCCGCTCGTCGGATGCAGTGTTCCAATAACGAGAAGAACCTGGTTTTAGCCCTTCTCAACCACGAGAGCGCGAACAAGTCGTTCCCGCCTGCGCGAATGGGCGGCGATGGGACGCTTCCGAACGGCAACACACAGCCGGGCGATCAGCGCTACGGGTCCAGCGCATTTTTGCAGTGCCTTCCGCAGCTCGAACAGCAGGGGCTTTACCAACAGCTGAATGACGGAAAGATCTTTCCCGCGGTAAGCGACAGCACAACAAGCGACTGGACCAGAGTGAAGGACACCGCCACGGCCCTCCTGATCACTCGCCCGACGGTTTTCGTTTGCCCGTCTAGTACCGCACCGGCTGCGCTGGAAAATAACGCCAAATACGCAACCGCCTCTTACGCCTGCTGTGCCGGAACGCACGGTCCATCCGACTCGGGTGGTCCAATCAGTATGCGGGTCAAATACGAAAACGACGGCGTGTTTTTTTACTGGAGACGTCTTAAGCAGTCCGAAATCAAGGATGGGACATCCCAAACAATTTTCCTTGGCGAGGTGACAGACGCAGAAAAAACAGGCAGCCAGAACACCTGGTTCCAGGGATCCCGTCATCTGGACTGCTTCCGCACGACCGACAATCCGCTGAACACGAAGTACGAACAGGGCGTCGTGTGCAACATGTACGGCTACAAGGCCTCCGGCGCGTTCGCCAGCGAGCACACGGGCGGCGCCTTTTTCGCGTTTGGTGACGGCCACGTCGTGTTCCTTTCCGAAAGTATTGACCACCGCGAGGTTTACCAGCCTCTTTCCACCCGCGCCGGTAACGAGACGATAAACAGCGAATATTAATTTAATTATGAATTGCGAATTAAGAATTATAAATTGCCGCTTCGTTTCGGTTTTCCTCCTGATTTTCTGTTTTGTGTTTTTCACGGGCTGCGGCGATGGCCGGCCGAAGCGTTACCCGGTTCAGGGGGTCATAACGGTGGACGGTCAGCCGCTCTCGGGTGATTTTGTCGGTTCCGTTCGGCTGATTCCCGTGGCGGGCGGGCGTCCTGCGTCGGCCCAGCTCGATTCGGAAGGGAAATTCACGCTCGGCTGCTACGACGCCCAGGATGGCTGCCCCGCGGGCGAGTACAAAGTCGAAGTGAGCGTTTCCGAACAGAAGAACTTCAAGATGCGCTACCTCGTCCCGCCGCGCTACTGGGATGCAGACAAGAGTGGCCTGACAGTCAAAATCGAAGGGAAAAACACCTCGCTGACCATCGACGTCAAGTGGGAACCGCAGGACGCGAAGTACCGCAAAATGGTCATTAATATGAATGAATAATGAATAACGAATAACGAATAATGACGCTGGCGCGTAACGTCGGTTTCAGAAAGATTTTACCCCTTAAAGAGGTGAAGGCTTTTTCAACTCTCAACAGTCTTTACCGGTCTTTTTTAACTTTTTTGACTTTTTTCTGTTTTTTTTCAAAAAATTTACTGAAAAATCCCAAAAAATCCTGCGGCTTGTGTATAATATAAAATAGTAAAGTTTCCAGAAATTTTGGAGGTCGAAAATGTTCCATAATCACGTGCACCGGGTTTTATTCCTCGTTATAGCCGTATTTTGCTTCGGGCGTCTGCCGCTCAACGCCGCCGATGTTGAGGTCCCGGCTGGTGGTCTGTTGATCACCGATAATACGTCCGACTCATATTACACGACCAATACGGACACGTCTCACCCGTCTGTTTTGACCTTCCAGAAAAACGGCGATTTTTACATGAACGGCCACATCACGGGGAACATCGCACTCTCGGTCAACACCTCCGGCGCTTACCTCCAAATGAACAGTGGCGCGAACGATTTCACCGGCGGCACGACCATCACTTCTGGAAAACTTTCTCTCAAAACCGGTACGGAACTCGGCACCGGAACCATCACGATGAGTCCCGGGACGCACCTGATGAACTACAACAACGGCTCCAAACCGGTCGTTTCGAATAACATCGTCGCCCTGTCCGGCGGCAACATCACCATCCGCGCGGGCTGGAACGGGTCCAACTACCCGACGAGCCGTTCTACCATCACGGTCAACGGCGTGATCTCCGGCGAGGGCGGCGTGAATTTCGGCTACGAACCCACCCCCGGAGTTATGACGATCAACGGCGCGAACACGTACACCGGCGGAACGGTCATCACGACGGACAATATGCGCACCGATAATGCCGTTCCTTTGAAAGCTCTTTACCTGGTCCTCGGCTCCGACACGCCGTTCAGTACCGGCCCGGTTCGGGTCAGCGGCAAGTGGGACAACGGCAGCACCGACCTGAAAACCTACTTCGCGCTCGACAATACGACCACCGATCGCAACGTCACCGTCGGGGATCTGACGATTGAAGGAGGCCGCACCCTGAAACTCGTGCAGCAAAGCGCCACCTCGGGCAAAACCGCCGAGCTGACCGTGAACAAACTCCTCGGCAACGGCACGATCTCCAACCGGATCGACGACGTGGCAACGTACGGCAATCCGCTCAATAAAGTCAACATTAACCTCCAGACTACAAGCCGGACCGAGTACCCGATCGTTCTGGACGGCGACTTTGATCTTTACATCAATTACAAGTACGAGCTTGAGCGGGAATTCATTTTCAGCAGTCCAACGGACGTAACCTCGACCTACACGGGCGACATTTACATCCTGAGCGGGATCGTCGGCTCCAAAACCGGTACCAACATGGGTTCCGGGACGATCCACCTCTACAACGGGACGCACCTGATGAACTACGCCGAGTGCATCCCGGTTTACAAAAATAATATCGTGTTGGAGGGAAACCCTGACGAAGGCTACGCGGTCATTCGCAGCGGCTGGGGTTCCACCGCGCATCAACCCGAGGGAGTCGTTCTCGACGGCGTGATCTCCGGCGCGGGCAAGCTCGCGTACACGTCCGAAGCTACGCCCGGCCTCACGACGATCAACAGGAACAACACGTACACTGGCGGCACGCTGATCGCGTTTAATATGCGCAGCGACAACCGGTACCAGGGCGGCGCCTTCCAGCTCGGTTCCGATATGCCGTTCGGGACGGGTAACGTACAGCTTGGCATGTCCGGTGCCTACCCGACGACGTACTTCATTCTGGATAACACGACGGAAGCCCGGAACGTGACGATCCCCGCCCTGACCATCGCGGGTGACTCACCGAACCAAAAACTCGTGCTGACCCAGCGGGACGTTTCCGAGGGAGCCAAGGCCGCGAACATCACGCTCAAAGGCCTCCCAACCGGCAAGGAACTGACGCTTACTAACGTCGTGACGGACACGACCCTCTACGGAAATCCGATCAAAGCGGTCACGATCGGCCGCGACCCACTCCCCGGAGGCCGAACCGGTTACAACATCCGGTTCGAAGGCGATTATGACCTTTACATCAACGATAACGGCGGGCGTGACAAGGAACTGGGAATCCAGAACAATTACGACGCGACAAACAAGTACACCGGGAACATCTACCTCCAGAAGGGTATGCTCGGGACAAGCAACGGTCTGAACCTCGGCTCCGGCAAGATCTTCATGAGCAGCGGAACGACGCTGATGAATTTCAACCCCAACACGAACATCCAGATCACCAACGACATTGACGTGACCGGGAGCGTGAACATCCGCGGCGGTTGGGGCGGATCCTACTACGGGCAATCCTTCCTGAGACTCAGCGGCGACATTTCCGGAACGGGAAAAATCGATTTCGGCAGCGAGCCGACGCCGGTCATCCTGATGATCAGCGGGAATAACACCTACTCCGGCGGAACCGTCATTTCGAATTACAACGTCAGCGGCAACAACCGGTACCCGTACAACTACCTGGTCCTCCAGTCTGACTCGCCTTTCGGAACGGGCACGTTCACGGTCGATAACGCGTCGGTCCGCTGGGACTTCGACGCCCTGACGACCGACCGCCAGCTCAAAAACGACGTGACGATCAACGCCAACAAAACGCTGAACATCACGTCCGTCGGCGCAAACACGTCGTACCTGAACGGCACGTACACGGTCAACGGCACGCTCCAGCTCGTCAACCCGACGTCCGCCACCGTCGTTCCGAACCCGGAACAGCATCTTCAGGCTCTGGCCGTTCCGGATGGCAACATTTCCCGGTTCTCACTTTCGCCGAAAGACGAAAACTCACAGGCGGCCCAAATCATTGGAAACCTGAAGCTGGAAGGCGGCTCTTCGATCCAGGTCAGTGGGACGTACAACGGGCAGGAACTTCCGACGATCACCGGTACACTTACGATGGATTCCGGCAGTGAGCTGATCCTCGACGCCTCGAACGTCGCTGATCCCGACCAGTTCCTGATGAACATCAACGACATTTCGATGGCCGAAGGGAGTTTGATCACGCTGATCCCGAACACCTCGGAGGATTTCAATAAACTGATCGACTTCGGCACGAGCGCGGACCTTTCCCAGCTGAAATTTGGCGATGCGGGCGGTTACGTGTTCCAGGTGGTCGGAAATGAGCTTTGGGCGATTGGCGGCGGCGCCGTCCCGGAACCCTCGACGTGGGCTCTGCTGCTGATCGGACTTCTGGGACTGGCACTTAAAAGGAAAAAATGAATAATGAAGAACGAATAACGAATAATGACGCTGGCGCGTAACGCAGGCTTCAGAAAGAGTTCCACCTTTTTCCATTATTCGTTATTCGTTATTCATTATTCGTTAGCTCTTCCCGTCTGTCTTTCTCTTAAATTTTCTAAAAAATCCTCTTGACAGAAACCCAAAAAAACTCTATTCTGTTTTATATAGTAATATTTCCTGAACCCCCCAAAAAAAATGAAACGTCGTTCGTCCATTCATAATATCGCTTTCCTTGTCCTGTTGATAGGCCTGATCTCCACCATTGGGGTCTTTTCAGGGTGCAAAAATTTCAATTCCGGAAACAATATTCCGACGGATGAGGAACCAAAAGGAAAAAAAATCACCAAAGCCTTTTTCATCGGCGATACCGCAGTTCCGGAAGGCACTGGCCCCATCGAAATCTCCTCGGTGAGCATGGCCGCTAATTTGGCCGGAACAGGGAGTGATCCGCCTGAATCGACGCAGCGTACGATGCTTTTGCGTGAGATGGCCAGCCGAAACGTCCCCCATCCCGCGAAAGTCCTGGCCGACCCATCGACCTCGCTGGTCATCGTGACGGGTTACCTGGCTCCAGGAGTCAAAAAAGGGGACCGTTTCGACGTGGAAGTCTCTCTTCCCCCCGATTCGGAAACGACCAGCCTCCGCGGCGGGTACCTGATGCCGGCTCCGATGCGAGAAATCCTCTATTCCCAGGGCATCCACGAAGGAAACACAAAAGGATCCTGTTCCGGCCCGATCCTGGTCGAACCTAAAACCGGAACCAACCGCGATAAAATCACCCAACGACGCGGTATGGTTTTAGGCGGTGGTGTCTCGAAGTACACCCGACCACTTGGTCTGCGTGTTACTTCCGACCAGGTAAAACCTGACAAATTCATGACCATGAAAATCGAGCGGGCGATCAATACCCGATTTAAAACGGAAATGAGCGGTACAGGCGAGAAAGTCGCAGTAGCGCACAACGACAAGTTTCTCGATTTGAACATTCCACCGCTTTACAAAGAAAACCTTCCGCGCTTTATTGAGGTGGTCCGCTGTATTCCGATTTTGGAAACCGAGGCCCAACGTCTTGACCGGATGAAGACCCTTGAAAAACGTCTCCTCGATCCAACTACCGCAAAACGCGCGGCACTGGAGCTGGAAGCGATCGGTCGGAGTTCCATCGACACGCTCAAACTTGGTCTGGAATCGGACGATCCGAACGTTCAGTTCCATGCGGCGCAGGCCCTTGCCTACCTGGACGTCAATGACGGGGCGAAGGTCCTTGGGAAAACGGCCTTGAATGATCGTGTTTGCCGTGGTCACGCCTTGCTCGCGTTACAGGCCCTTGATGATTTGAACGCCTACGAGGAACTTCGCGAGCTGATGAACGCCCCAACCGCTGAAACCCGCTACGGAGCGTTCGATGCCCTGCATACGATGCGGCCCAATGATACTCGTCGCCGGCGAGCAGCTTGGGAACAAAACGTTCACCCTCTGTGTCATCCCGACGACCGGCAAACCGATGCTTCACGTGACCAAGTCGATTCGCGCGGAAATCGTTTTGTTTGGCGAAGATCAGAAATTCAAGCATCCGCTTCTCGTTGAGGCCGCGAATAATGTCATTGTGCGCAGTAATTCCCCGGATGAAATTGCCGTTTCCCGCTTTGAACCAGACAAACCGGACCAGAAACGTATCGTGTCCTCGAACGTGGCCGAAGTGATTCGCGCTCTTTCTGATGTAGGCGCAACTTACCCGGACGTTTTGGAGGTTCTTCAGGCCGCCATTGAGCAAAACGCGCTTGACACTTCATTCCGTATTGACGCCCGTCCCTCCACCGGGCGCGTCGATCCCTACGAGCAGCGGAGAAAAGACCAGGAACGGCAGAAGAAATACGAGGAAAGCAAAGAAAATGAATAATGAATAACGAATAACGAATAATGAGGAGAAAGAATGAGCCTTTTTCCTCATTTCATTCCATTTCATTTTTCATTATTCATTATTCGTTATTCAGTAGTCGTTTATTATGTTAAAGTCTCTCGACCTTTACGGATTCAAAAGTTTTGCTGACCGAAACCGGTTCGAGTTTTCGCCCGGTCTTACGGTCATTGTGGGTCCAAACGGGTCAGGAAAATCGAATGTCGTTGACGCGATCAAATGGGTCCTCGGCGAAAAGAGCATGAAATCCCTTCGCGGGAAAGAATCCAGCGATGTGATCTTCAATGGCTCCAGCACTCGCAAACCGATGAACTCAGCCGAGGTTTCCCTCACGTTCGATAATTCGGACAAAAAGCTGAATTTCGACGCATCGGAAGTGGTCGTGACCCGACGCGCTTTCCGGGGCGGTGAGGGCAGTGCCGAATCTGAATATTTTCTGAACCGCCAGCCCTGCAAACTGAAAGACATTCGGGACCTTCTTCTCGGGACTGGCCTCGGCACACACGCTTACAGCATCATCGAGCAGGGGCGCGTGGACAGTCTGCTCCAGTCTTCCCCGCGAGACCGCCGTATTCTCTTTGAGGAAGCCGCCGGGATCAGCCGTTTCAAGGCCAAAAAGCAGGAAGCGCTAAACCGTCTGGAACGCATTGACCAAAATCTCCTCCGTCTCTCCGACATCGTTGAGGAAGTTCAGAAACGTTACGAACGTATCCAGACACAAGCCCAGCGGGCGATGGAATTCCGTGAATTGACGGAGCGGCTTGAAAAACTGCGCTTCCAGGCCGCCGCTATGGATTATTCCGCTTCGCAGACCAAACTCCAGGCCGCCGACTCAAAAATCACGGATCTCACGCAGGAACAGACGGAACTTCAGGCCCAACTCGATACGCTCGACGCCTCGCTCCAGCAATTCGAGCAATCCAATTCCAATTACGACAAAAAAATCCAGGTTTTAACCGAGAAGATCGCTGCTAACCGCCACTCCATCGGTGCGTCGGAGTCCGTCGTCACGTTCCAGACCCGCCGAATGAACGAACTCGACGGCGAGATCAATTCCGGCCGGACCCGCATCGCGGAAATGCGTCGCCGACTGCGCGCGCTGCAAAATTCGCTCCAGTCCCGTGAGGAAGAATTGACCCAGGCGCAAAGCCAACACGCCGAAGTTGCCAACAATCTGCTCCTTGCCAAATCACATTTGGATGAAATCGTGAAGAAGCTCGACGAACTGCGTACCCAAAAGGAAACGCTCCGCGAGCTGATTTTCGACCAGATGCGCCAGATTTCGGCCGTGGAAAACGTGATCAGTTCTCTTTCCCTTCAGGAAGAAACGGCACGACGTCAGCTCGAACAAAACACGGCGCACATTCAGGCGATCCAGGACGATGTAAAGAAAGCGCTCGACAGTCAGTCCGATCTGGAACGTCAGCAAAGCGAGCTGGAAGCGCTGAAAGCCCGATGCGTAGAAGATCTGACCGAGGCGAAAAACGAGGAAGAAGCGGCCGAGCGTCTTTGGAACGATGCTAAAAATCACCTGATGGAGCTTCATCGCCGTCATTCTGCCATGCTCGGCAGAATTTCAACGCTGGAAGAACTCCAGGAACGCCACGAGGGATTAAGTCCCGGTGTGCGCTACCTCCTGACCGAAGCCCGACGCCACGCGGACGGCCCATTCCGTGACATTTCAGGGCTGGTCGCCGATTTGATCCAGGTCGATGTGGACGCGGCCTCGCTCATTGAAGTGGCTCTTGGAGAAAAGGCGCAGTATCTGGTCGTCGAGCCTAATTCTACGCTTCTGGACGCGCTGCGGCAAAACTCGCAGGGTTTCCCTGGCCGCGTGGGTTTCATCTGGATGGATGATTTTCTCCCACCGGAATACCTTAAAGGCGGAAGTTTCAATTCCCTTTCTGAACCGCTTAAAGCCCGTCTCCGCGCAAATTCAGCCCGTTTCGCTCATACGCTCATCACGAACGGCCTTGAAAAAGTCCCGGGAGTCGTTGGACGCGCAGACCAGTTTATCGAGTGTGAGGACCGATGCCTCCCGCTTTTTAAATATCTGCTCGGCGAGACCTGGATCGTGGAAGACCTTGGAACTGCGATGGATCTTTCCCGCGCGATTTACTCAGGAAAACTCCCCCTTCCCGTTTTTCCTGCCATCGATTTTTTCGGGACAGGTCCCACGGGAATCGGAAATGCCGGGGACCCCGATTCGATTTTTCAAAATCCAAACAAAAACCCGTCCGATTCATCGATCATTCGCGCCCAAAGCACTGCCTCGGGAATTATTCTGCCGCAAATTCATTTTGTTACTTTGGCCGGTGAGCGTTACTCGGCTGACGGAGTCCTCGCGATTGGCCCCCAGCACGCTTCAAGTAATTTGATCTCCCGCAGGAGTGAGCTGCGGACGCTTGGGTCGCAACTGACGATTCTTTCCGACGAAATCGTACAAGCCGACGAGGAAGTCCAAAAAACGCAGGGGAAACTGGCCGCACAGAAACAAAATGTGGAGGAACTGGAAGACTCGCTCGAAGAGACCGAGCAGCAATTAATCGCCCATCGTCAGGGGATTCAGGCCGCGGCAGAACGTCAGAACCAGCTCGACCAGCGGATCCAGGAATTCACGCAAACAGGCAAGGAAATGGAAGCCCGGCTTGCGGAACTGCAAAAACAGCTTGCTGACTCAAAACAGGAAAAAGAGACACTGGAGCGAACGTTAAAGGAACAGAACGCCCAGATGAACGCTTTGGACGCCGAAATTACCGGAAACGACGAGCAGCGCGGCGAGAAAAACCGCGTCGTGACCGAGTGTAAGGTTGAACTGGCCAAAAGCGAGGAACGTCTGGAAAGTCTCGACGACGCGATCCGCCAGCTCAATGGCGACTGCTCGGAACGTGGAAAGATCATCACGGATCAAGAGTCTCACCTCGCTCAAAACCTGAACCTTTTCCACGAGGCGGAAAGACTTACGCTCGCCAATAACGCACGGCTCGCTGACTTCTATCTCGCGCAGGAAAACTGCGAGACCCGCGTGAAACGCCTACGGGCAGAACGTGATTCGTCACACTCCCAGCGGTCAGAAATCACCGGCGAGACTGGGCGGCTGCGTAAACGAATTCGTCAGATTGGTGAAAAAGTCCACGCGCTGGAACTTGAAAAAGGAACACTGGAACACGAGGCTGAAAACGTCGTGGTGCGTCTGTGCGAGGATTATTCCATTGAACCAACAGATTTTCTCCAAAAAATCGAATCGGTTTCCGAGGAAGAAAAGAAGGAAAACGCGGCTGTTCATCGCGAGATCAACCAGCTCCGAAGCCGGATTCACGGCTTGGGGAATATCAACTCGGAAGCGCTGAACGAACTGGACGAGCTGAAATCCCGTTACGAAATGCTGAATGGTCAGTACCAGGAAATTCTCGCGGCAAAAGAAAAACTCCTGAAACTCATCGACCGTGTGAACCACGACAGCCGCGTCATTTTCATGAAGACCTTCGACCAGATTGGAGAATATTTCTACCACATTTTCCGTGACCTGTTCGGAGGCGGAAATGCCGAACTCCAGCTTACTGAATGCGCCGACCCTCTGGAAGCCGGAATCGAAATTGTCGCGCAGCCTCCGGGAAAACAGCGCCTGAATATGACCCTCATGAGCGGCGGCGAGAAAACACTCACCTGTGTGGCACTCCTTTTCGCCCTATTCAAAAACCACCCGACCCAGTTCTGCATCCTGGACGAAGTGGACGCGGCTCTGGACGAGGCAAACACGGTACGACTGACAGAGATCCTTCATCAGTTCTGCGAGCAGACGCAGTTCATCATCATTTCGCACTCACGGAAAACCATGTCGGTCGCCAACACGATTTATGGTGTTACGATGCAGGATTCAGGCATTTCCAAGCAGGTTTCCGTCAAGTTCGAGGAGGTTTCCGACGATGGTGTTCTGGAATCTCTCGGGATACGTCTTTTCCCGGCAGAAAATCAGTCCCTGGCCGGGTAAAAAGAAAAGTGACAGAAGATTTCTCCAACATTCATTTTACGGCTGGCCCTCTTCTATCGGCCACGAGTCGCTTTCGACCTGGATCGTTCCCAAGCCTCCGGTGATTCGGCCCGCTTTGAGGTTTCTGGTTTCCCGAATGAAGAAACACAGAACCAGGAAAAAACTCAGCGTGTCCGAAACGGCAAACGCGCACCAGACGCCGTTCAGTTGAGGCCAGCCAATCATCGGACAGAGCATCGGGAGGAGCAAAAGGGCCGGGATCATAAAAATCACCTGCCGCGAAAGACTCAGGAAGATCGAGAGTTTCGGCTTGCCGATCGTCTGGAAATATAGCGAGACGCAGACTTGCATCCCCATCATGAAACAACCGAGAAAACTTAAGCGAATTGCGAAGACACTGATCTCACGGATTTCCGGTGTAAGTTTGGTGAAGATTTCAACGGTTTTAAGAGGAAACGCCAAAATCAGCGCAGTCGTGATGAAGCACCAAATCGACGAAATGAGGATCGCCAGCCGCCAGGTTTTCAGAACGCGATCGCATTGCTTCGCACCGTAGTTATAACCCACGATCGGCTGCGCTCCCTGCCAGATTCCAAGCACGACTGCGAATATAATCTGCGCTGACCGATAAATCACGCCCGAAACGCTCAGTGCGTTTTCCGCGCCGAAACGCTCAAGCTGGACGTTCAGAATGATTCCCATGAGGCTATTTACCGACTGGGCCAGAAATGGCGCCAGGCCGATCGCAAGGACCGGTCCGCAGATTTTCCAGTCGAGCGGGAGATTTCTCCAGCGCAACTGGAGCAGACTTCGGGAACTTCGGAAGAAATAGAGGACCCATATCACGGCAATTGCCTGCGCTACGGTCGTGGCCAGCGCGGAGCCAGCAACGCCCCAGTGAAAAACTGCGATAAAAATCGGGTTCAGAATGGAGTTGAGTACGAAACCAAAAATAATGGTTCCCATCGCGATTTGCGGGTTTCCCTGCACCCGAATGATGTTATTCAGGCCAAACATCAGGGATGGCAGAATCCCCGAAAAAATGGATATCCAAAGGAACGTGAGCGCCATCTTGCGAACGGGCTCAGAGACGGTCGAGGCGTTTACGAAAAGCGTCCCTAAAATAAGAATGGTGACCGTCATGATGAACGAGGAAAGAAAGATCATGCTGAAAGCATTGCCGAGCGTTTTTTCCGCCTCGTCCAATCGTCTTTGGCCCAGAAGAAGGGAAATACAGGAGCATGCGCCGATCCCGACTAACATTCCGAAGCCGCTCGAAAATACGACGAGGGGGAAAACGAGTGTAATCGCTGCCAGACCGTCTTTCCCGATAAAATGCCCAATGAAAATGGAATCGACAACCGTGTACAGAACCTGCACGAGCATCGCGAGTACGGCAGGAACGCAGTATTTCGCGAGCAGGGTCAAAACGGGATCGGTTCCTAAGGCTTTTGAATTGTCTGACATTAATTCAATTAGGAATCAGGAATGCCTAATGCGTAATTAAAAACAAATATAAAATTTCAATTCCTAATTCCGCATTACGAATTCCTAATTATTTTAGGGTCTCGTGTAGCTTTTTTCTTCGGTAGGAATATCTTCCGGGACGGGTATGGTCACTTTACCCGTTGCAGCCCACTGTGTACCGCGAAGGAAAGGGACGATAAAGGCCACGCTGCGGATATTCCCGCTGGAATGTCCATACAGAATCTGGAAAACTCGCCCTGTCCCGTACAGGATGGCAGCAAGAACGGGTTCCTTATGCCCGGTTCCGCCGAGTTCCGGGGAGGAAAATGCCGAGGCCAAAACCATAACATTAGGTGCGTTTTCTTTTTTCCCGCGCAGATTACCGTAGAGTTCATCAGGGCCATGCAGCATTTTCAGGCTGAGGTCTTTCATGATGGGGTGGTTCGGTGCGTTCACCTCAATGACATATTCCTCTTTCTCGCCGATCGTTCCGGTCGGTCCCGACTGATTAACCTGTATGGCTCCTTGAAGTTCGTCGTTCCAATATCGATACGGCCCGAACTTTGAATTGCGTCCGCCCCAACCAGTGATCCCCAGCAAATCCTGAAATTCAGGCCAATCGGGAAAGGCCGTGTTTGCACTGTGATACAGAACCAAACCACCGCCGTTCCCGATGAAACGAAGAAGGGCTGCGCAGGTTTCCGCGGACCATTTCTTCCCGAAGTAATTCAGCAGAACGACATCAACATCGGTCAGGTCAAGCTGGAAATCTTCCGCGTTTTCCCATTCCGCGGGGGCGGTGACCACCTTCACATCAAAGAGGCCGGTCTCTTCGAGGGTCCGCTTCAGAACAGGAGTCGTTTCCCGCCAGTTGTGCGTTCCCTGACCGTCGATCAGCAAAACGTTGATTGCGCTGAGGTCGTCTTTTCCAGAGGTGATCTCTTCCTCGGCCCAAACCGGCAGTGAGGCAAGAAGAAGCACGAAAAAAAGGAATGGTCTCATCTTTTTACCCGTTGGGAAAAACCACGCCGGGCCGATTTTATCGGCTCAGTTCTATGATTGCCATGCTCGCGTTATCGTTTGGATTCTGGTACACACGGCAGCCGTTTACTGTGTCGAGGGCGATCTGCCTCCGCACGGAGTACCCCTTCAGCTCGCAAAACTCATGGAAGTCGGCGAGCGTCAGGAAACGCACGTCTTTGGTATTGTACCACGATTTTTCCGCATCGCACCCGATTTTGGGCATACGACCGTCTTTGTAGAGCCTCGTACGCCAGGGGAGGAAGGCGCTGTTGGGGAAACTTACGATGGCAAACCGCCCGACGCGGAGCATTTCTTCAAGCACGTGCTCCACCTCTTTGATCGTCTGCATCGTGCAGGAAAGAACAACGTATTCGTACTGACGGTCGTGAAACGCTTTCAGGCCCTCGTTGATGTCTTTCTGTACGACGTCCAGTCCCCGCGCGACGCACTTCTGAATACACCGCTCGCACAGTTCAATGCCCATAAGCCGGCTTTTGTCACTGCGCTGACGCAGACGTTTCAGCAGGTCGCCGTTTCCGCAGCCCAGGTCCAGAACGCTGGCGTGCTGGGGGATCAGCTCCAGGATCGACTCGAAGTCAAGACGTCCATCGTGAGACCGGCCGAAACCGTCCTGGATCAGGCCAGAATCGCTGGGTTTGTACGGTGTTTCGTGCATATCCAGAACGACATTTACGTCTTTCTCGCGTTTTTTCACGCTTTCCTGCGAAAGGTACAAATTGTTCAGGAAGTGCTCCATCAGCCCGCCGTAGGTACTGAGCTGTAGCGGGAGAAGGAACGCGTCGTGCCCGGCGTCGCTCTGAATGTTGACGAAACTGACCGCCTTCTTTTTGGAGATCAGCGCGTCCACGATCTGCTCGGACTGGTACGGCGGAAGGAGCCAGTCCGACGAGAAGCACATGACCAGCCACTTGCACTGCGCCGGGGCGAGATTTTCCGCGATTTCCGGCACATTATCGCCGAAATCCATGAAGTCGCAGGCGTTGGTGAGCGTGATGTAGCTGTTCGCGTCGAACCGCTCGTTGAACTTGGACCCCTGATGCGCGAGGTACGAGCCGACCGCGAACTCCGTCTCGAATTGCGTCTCGATCTGGCGGGCGTTGCAGCGGTCCGTCTCCACGTCGAATTTCCGGATCATCGACTCGCGGGAGAGGTACGTGATGTGGCCGAGCATACGCGCCAGAGCCAGCCCAACGCTCGGGCCTTCCGGCTTGCCGTAGTAGTCGCCGCCGTAAAAATGCGGGTCGCTCGTGATGGCGTTGCGCCCTACCACGTCGAACGCGATGGCCTGGCTCGTCAGGCACGGCGAGGTGGCGATCGTGATCGCTCCCTTGACCATTTCCGGGTACCAGGTCGCCCAGATGAGGCACATCATGCCGCCGACGGAGCCGCCGACGACCGCGAGGATCTTGTCGATCCCGAGAGCGTCCATGAGCATTTTCTGGAGCTTCACATTATCTTCCATGGTCACTTCCGGGAACGACGCGCCGTACGGCTTGCCCGTCTCAGGGTTGATGCTGGTCGGGCCGGTCGTGCCGCGGCAGCTCCCCAGATTGTTCGTGCAAATGACGTAGTACCGGTTCGTGTCGATGGACTTTCCGGGACCGATCAGAATGTCC
>JAFTCU010000012.1 GCA_017454585.1 Thermoguttaceae bacterium
AGTCGTTTGTGAAGCGGATGAAACTCGAACCGGTGGCGTACTTCGACACGGCGGGAGCCGCGAAAATGCTTGCCGAAAAGTGGGAGGAAGGCTCTTCCGCCATCGCGAGCGAACTGGCCGCGCGGTACTACAATCTGGAAGTGGCCAAGACGGGGATCGCCGACGTGCAGAACACCAGAACGCGCTTTCTTGTACTGGCCCGCCAGCCTCTGGACTGCGGCGGGAACCGCTGCTCCATCACGTTCATTATGCCGAACGAGCCGGGGTCTTTGTTCCGCGTGATGAAAATGTTCGCCGACGAAAACATCATCCTGACGCGCGTCGCATCGATCCCGACGGAAAAGGGGAATTACATTTTCTTCCTCGACTTTGCCGCCAGCGATCAGGAAGAACGTGTTCATCGAATTCTGAATCAGATCTCCTGCATTTCCGAGTCGTACCGCTGGATGGGGTGCTACACCGAGACGAACCAGTAGTACGAACGTAAAAAAGGCCCCATCATTGAGGGGGCTGGCTCGCGAAGCGAGACTGGGGGAGTTACGTGGGCGTGCCTCACAACTCCCTCCGGCGCGTAATTTCGTGCTCCGCACTCCATTACCGCCTTCCATTTGACGACGCTGGAAGCGTCGTCCCCACTACGGTGGCATCACTGCCACCGCTCGCCCTTTGGTTCGTTTTACAAATCCTCGATCCTCACGCGCACGAAAACCGGGCGGTATTCTTCCGGCTTGTGCGGCAGGGAGCCCAGACGGTTCACGTTGTACGTGAAAACAAGCTCCTCGTCCGTGGAAAGGGCAGGGTGCGCCTTCGCGTTATAGGCCGAAATACCTTCCGGAAGTGGTGGAATCTCGTACAAAACTTTCGGCTCGCTGAACGGCCCGAATGGCCGGTCCGCCAAGCGGTACTCGACCGTCCGGGAAATGCAGTCCCGCGTATAGACGAGCAGGAACTTCCCCGACGGCAGGCGCGAGACCGAAAGCTCGCAAGAAACTCTTTCCGCCAGACTGGCCGATTCGGTCATTTCTTTACCCCAGCCGCGGCCATTCCAGAAGCGCCACGCGCTGAAATCTTCCAAATCTTCAGGCCGGACGCGAGCGGCGATCAGGTCTTTCCGGTGGAGCCCTTTGCGGTCCGCGTAGCCGAAAATGTAGAAAAACCCGTCGTCCGAGTCGTCGCAGATGGCGGCGCCGAACACGAACCACGAGTCGGGCGTTTCACGGAGCAGCGGGACGTTTTTCTGAATTTCGGCGTTGGAAAAATCCGGGGTCCCGTCTTTTTTCAGAGGAAGGGAGACCCAGTCGATCTGCATTGGTTTCCACGTCTTCTTCTCGGGGATCATCGCGGTGAATTTGAGCTTTCTCCCGACAAAAACTCCGTCCTGCAGCCAGTACCGGCCCGGAAGGAGGTTCTGCCCCTTTGGCGGAACGAAACACTCCATCGGCCCGTGCGTCGGAAGCCGCCAGAAGGAGTGGTTGACCATATACACGTCGCCAAACTCCCGCCCGGACTCGCGGGTCGTGCCGCAAATCGTGTCGCTGAAAAGAAAGTACACGTCGCCGGTTTTCAGCTCACGCACAGAGTAAACTCCATCTGCGGCAAGCCAGCCGGATGTTTGTGCGGTGAGGGCGTTCCACTCCGAAGCCGGTTCTGGATTCAAAGCCAAAACGAGAAAAAAGATCAATGAAAACATGGTTCTGTATGAGTAATTGAGTTAAATGCGGGAAAACAGGTCCGGGTGACATCCTGGTTTCTCTTCATTCTACACAGAGGGAATGAAATGTCAAGGGGTAGAGACATCAAAGTGTTTTTTCCCATGCGGGATTTCTTTTTCAGGGGGGGGTTGTATTGGCCTTGGCTTTGTGATAAAATGAACCTCATTCGATGTTCGGGCACAAAGTGTCACAATTTATTAATCTGTCAATCGTTGGTGACCTACCTCCCATGAAGACTTTCCAAACATTCATTTTGTTTCTGGTGGCCTGTTCTTTGGCGATCACGTCATTTGCAGACGAACTGACCGTGATTTCCATCAGAACGGACAGTCAAAGTTTTCCAGTGTACAAAAGTGCCTTTGCCTGTGATGGGGATAAAACCAATTTCTGGCACACGGAATTTGGCAAGAAAAATCCCGCTCCGCCGCACTGGGTGGAACTCGATCTGAAAAACCGGGAACTCGTGCGTGGTATCGTTTACACACCCCGTCAGGATTCCAACAATAACGGGACTTTTTGCCAGACAGAGATCCGCGTTTCGGATGCGCCTGAGCAAATGGGCAAGCCGGTTTGGAAGGGTGATCTTGACGCGATGCGGAAGAACATCAAAGACACGGTGACGATTTTGTTCGACAAGCCGGTTTCCGGACGATTCGTCAAAGTAACCGTTCTTTCAACGTTTGGCAATCAGCCCTACGCCTCCGCAGCGGAACTTCAGCCCATCGTGGAAGGGAGGACGTTCACGGCTGATACCAAAATCCACTTGAAGAACGTGCCGAACGCCGATCCGGAACTGGTCGATCAGTTCAATCTTTTGCTGGAAGAGCTTGATAATCGCCAAAAATACGATAAAATCACCGGGCAGATATACGACCCCCAGGCGGGGATTTTGCCGGAGGACGAAACACCTGCGGATGTCATTTACCGCCGAACACTTGCCGCAGTCAACCGTTTGGAAAAGATCAACGCAGATATTGCTGCGCCGTTTCTGGTTCAGCTCCAGACGCTGAATCCGGCGGGAAAATCGCTGATGACCATCGAGCAGAACTTTGCGTTGTTTGAACAAATCGCGAAAATCCGAAGGCGGGTCCTGTTTGCCGACCCCGACCTGAATTTCGACAAACTCCTGTTTGTCAAAAAACACCGTGCGACCTTTAACCACCTGTGTGATCAGTATTACGGCGTGAATCTTCTCCCAGGCGGAGGAATTTTCCTTTTGGAAAACGCTTTCAAAGCCGATTCTGAACCGACGGTCAAAAATGTGCTGGAAAACTCGGTCGTCGAGTCAGGACGTCTGAAAGGGAATGATCTGAAGACCGGTGCGTTCGCCACGCTGGCACTGGATTACGACGCGCAAAAAATCGCCTTCGCCTATGTTGAGACTACCGGCGATCGGGGGCATAAATATCACACAGACCTTTCCAAAGGACACTGGGAGCGAGGCCGCTGCCTGCACATTTTCACCGCTAACGCGGACGGAACCGGGCTGAAGCAAATCACCGATGGGACGTGGAACGACTTTTACCCGTGCTTCCTGCCAAACGGCCGGCTGGCGTTCATCTCCGAGAGGCGCGGAGGCTATCTGCGCTGCGGGCGCGAATGCCCGAACTACACGATTTTCGACATGAACCCGGACGGGACGTTCATGCGCTGCCTGAGCTACCACGAAACGAACGAGTGGGCGCCTTCTGTTACAAACGACGGGAAAATCATCTGGACGCGCTGGGACTATATCGACCGCCACGGTTGCACGACGCACGCCCCCTGGATCATGTCGCTCAACGGGTCGGACCCGCGCGCCATTCAGGGGAATTTTACCCTGCGGCGTGAACGACCGGATACGGAAATGGACCTCCGACCGATCCCGAATTCGTCCAAATTCGTCGCGACGGCCGGCCCGCACCACGGGCAGAATTACGGCTCGCTCGTAGTTATCGACCCGTCCCGGATCGCGGAAGAAGAAAACGACGCGATGGCGTGCGTCAAGCGTCTGACCCCGGACGTCGGTTTCCCGGAATCACAGGACGGCGCGCAGGTCTGGGGTTTCGCTTACCCAATCTCGGAGGACCTTTTTCTGGCCGTCGCGGACTTCTCGGTCACATCGAGTCAGGGGATGCAGTGGAACGCCGTCATTAAGGGAAATTATGGTATTTACCTCCTCGACCGGTTTGGGAACCGTGAGCTGATCTACCGCGACCCGGAAATTGGCTGTGCGACGGTCCTTCCGTTTGTGAAGCGGCCGCGCCCGACCATAGCGCCGGAACTGGTCCAGCCGGGAGAAATTCCCTCGCAGGAGTACATCCCTCTGCCGGAACGGGACTGGACAAAACGCCCGCAGGCCGATGTGACGATTGCGAACGTTTACCAAAGTCTCAAGCCGTGGCCGGGAAACACGAAGATCCGGTCACTTCGGATCGTTCAGCTTTACTCGATGTCCGTTCCCTCAGGCTGGATGTTCCACACCGGGCGCCAGGAGCCGTCATCGAACGACAGCGTGAACCTCGTACGCGGTGTGATCGGGACTGTACCGGTCGAGGAGGACGGCTCGGCGCACTTCACCGTTCCGGCCCAGGTGGAACTTTTTTTCCAGGCGTTGGACGAGAACGGAAACGCGGTGCAGTCGATGCGTTCCGGGACGTACTTCCAGCCGGGCGACCACGTAAGCTGCGTTGGCTGCCACGAGCCGAAAGGCCAGATCACCCGGTCGTCGAGCACGCTTCCGATCGCGTTTTCTCGCCCGGCCTCAACTCCTGTACCAGAGGTGGAAGGCTCGCGGCCCGCAAACTTCCCCGAGCTGGTTCAGCCGGTTCTCGACAAACACTGCGTCGAATGTCACGAGAAGCCGGAGAGCAAAACGTTCTCCCTGACCGGGAAACCGTTGTACAAGAAAAACAGCTCGGCGTTTTCCCATTCCTACTACAATCTGGTGTTCAACGACTGGGCGTTTTACGACTACGGTAATTCTGTCCGGACGATCCCGGGTGAGTTCGGTGCCAATAAATCGCGCCTGCTCCCGCTGCTCGACCAGGGGCACTACGGCGTGAAACTCTCCGACGAGGAACGGCACCGGATCGCCCTCTGGCTGGATATGCTCTCGCCGTTCTACAGTGTTTACGAGCCAGAGCAGCAGAATAAACAGTTAAAAGGGGAGAAGGTTTACCCGACTTTAGAGTGATCGAAGATGAAATCCCAAACCGTTCTTTTTGTTTCGTTTTGCGCATTGACGCTTTTAGCCGGTCGGCTTCTGGCGGAGACTGAACCCGAGACGGTACTCATTACCGTCAGGTCGAACAGTCAAAGCCTGCCGGAATACGGTGAACTGAACGTTTGTGACGGCGCCTTGGCGACCTTTTGGCACACGGAATTCCGAACGCAGCGCCCTCCATTTCCACACTGGATCGAGCTGGATCTGCAGGAACGCGAAACCATCCGCGGCGTCATTTATACCCCGCGGCAGGACGGGAATCATAACGGGACGTTCGCCCAGACGGAAATATACGTTTATGATGATCCGCAAGACGCGGGAGCGCCCGTCTGGCGGGGCGATTTGGACACGATGCGGAATGGGCCAAAAGATTCGGTGAAAATCACGTTCGACGCGCCGATGGCCGGACGTTTCCTGAAAATCCAGGCGCTGACGGCCTTCAACACGTACCCGGCCGGTTCCGCCGCGGAGGTCCAGCCGATCGTGGACGGCAAAACGTTCACGACGAGTAATCGAATTGATCCCGGCGACTTCCCCAACGCCGATAAAGAGCTGGTCAGCGAGTTCAACCGGCTCGTCGCGGAACTCGGTGACCGTCAAAAATACGAAAAAATCGCCGGGCAGATTTACGACGTTCAGGCAGGGATTTTGCCGGAGGATGACACGCCGGTGGACGTGATTTTTCGCCGTACAGCTGCGGCACTGGAACGTTTGGAAAGGCTGGCCCCTCAAAAAGTGGCGTGGTTTTCCAGTCAGCTCAAAGCCCTAAATCCCGCTTCGGCCACGCTTTCTACGCAGAAAGAACGTTTTCAACACTTTGAAAAGATCGCCCGTTTACGGCGTCAGATCCTCTTTTCCGACCCGGCTTTGAGTTTCGACAGAATTCTGTTCGTGAAGAAGCACCGCGCCGCGTACAGCCACATGTGCGACCAGTATTACGGCGTGAATCTCGTTCCGGGCGGGGGGATCTTCCTGCTGGAAAACGCATTCAAGACCGACTTGGAACCGACGGTCCGAAACGTTCTGGAAAACTCGGTCGTTGAGTCCGGCCGACTGAAGGGGACCCGGCTGGAAACCGGCGCGTTCGCGACGCTGGCGCTGGATTACGACGCTCAAAAAATCGCCTTCGCCTACGTGGAGGCCGAAGGTGACAAAGAGCACAAATACCACTACGACCTTTCCAACGGCCACTGGGAACGCGGGCGGTGCCTTCACATTTTCACCGCCAACGCGGACGGCTCCGACCTGCGCCAGATCACCGACGGGACGTGGAACGACTTCTACCCGTGCTTTCTGCCCAACGGCCGGATCGCGTTCATCTCGGAGCGCCGCGGCGGGTATTTGCGCTGCGGTCGGGTTTGCCCGAATTTCACGGTCTTCGACATGAACCCGGACGGGTCGTTCATGCGCTGCCTGAGCTACCACGAGACAAACGAATGGGCGCCGGTCGTCTCGAACGACGGTAAAATCGTTTGGACACGGTGGGACTACATCGACCGCCATTCCTCCGCGGCCCATCACCCATGGGTCATGTCGCTGAACGGGTCGGACCCGCGCCAGATCCACGCGAATTATACGATCCGCTTCGACCGAACCAACACGGAAATGGACCTTCGTCCGATCCCGAATTCGTCGAAATACGTCGCAACCGCCGCCCTGCATCACGGCCAGAATTACGGGTCGCTGGTGATCATAGACCCCGCCCTGGTTCCGGAGGAAGAAAACGACCCCATGGCATGCATCAAGCGCCTCACGCCGGACGTAGGTTTCCCGGAAAGCCAGGTCGGAGCGCAGGTCTGGGGGTTCGCGTACCCAATTTCTGAGGATTTGTTTCTCGCGGTCGCCGATTACTCGATGGACATTGATCAGGGCATGGAGGGCAAAAAGTATTTGCGCGGCGATTACGGTATTTACCTCCTCGACCGATTTGGCAATCGGGAATTGATCTACCGCGACCCGGAAATTGGCTGCGGGACGGTTCTGCCGCTGATAAAACGCCCGCGCCCGACCGTAGCGCCGGAACTGGTAAAGCCTGGTGAGATCCCGCCGCAGGAATTCATCGCTTTCCCGACCCCGGACTGGAAAGACCGTCCGCAGGCCGAGGTGACGATCGCGAACGTTTATCAGAGCCTCAAGACGTGGCCGGAAAAGACCAGGATCAAAGCGCTGCGAATCGTCCAGATCTACGCGATGTCCGTCCCGTCCGGCTGGCTGAATCATATTGGCCGCCAGGAAGAAACGACGCTTCATACGGCTACCATCAGCCCGGTTCGCGGCGTGATTGGGACAGTGCCCGTTGAGGAGGACGGCTCGGCGCATTTCATGGTTCCGGCCCAGATGGAAATCTTCTTCCAGGCTCTCGACGAAAACGGAAACGCCGTCCAGTCGATGCGTTCCGGGACGTACTTTCAGCCCGGTGATAATGTAAGCTGTGTCGGCTGTCACGAACCCAAGGGGCAGATCACCCGGTCGTCGAGCGCTCTTCCAATCGCGTTTTCCCGGCCCGCGTCGATCCCGGAACCGGACGTGGAAGGAAGCCGCCCGGCCAGTTTTGTCGAGCTGGTTCAGCCGATCCTCGAAAAACACTGTGTCGAATGTCACGCGAAGGAGGAAAACAAAACGTTTTCGCTCGCCAAAGAGCCGTTCCAGAAGTACCACAACGCGACGTTTTACCAGTCGTACTACAACCTGATGTTTAACGGCTGGGGGTTTTGCGACTACGGTGACCCGACCCGTACGGTCCCGGGGCAGTTCGGCGCGTTGAAATCGCCTTTGCTCCCGCTGCTCGACCAAGGGCACTACGGCGTGAAGCTCACCGACGAGGAACGGCACCGGATCGCCCTCTGGCTGGATATGCTTTCGCCGTTCTACAGCGTTTACGAGCCGGAGCAGCAGGCCGTGCAGCTCAAAGGCGGGAAGGTTTACCCAACGCTGGAATAAAATTACGAATTATGAATTAGAAAACGGCACTGCAAGCGCCGCTCGCAATTTAAAGCCTCCCCTGAAAGGGGAGGTGGCCC
>JAFTCU010000013.1 GCA_017454585.1 Thermoguttaceae bacterium
GGCTGGTCAAGAACGGCGTCAAATTCGTCGCTGAAGGCGCGAACATGCCGAGTACTCCGGAAGCCATCGCCACGTTCCAGGGCAACGGCGGCGCGTTCGGTCCCGCCAAGGCCGCCACCTCCGGTGGTGTTGCGACCTCCGCGCTTGAAATGTCCCAGAACAGCATGCGCCTGAGCTGGACCTTCGACGAAGTCGATCAGAAACTGCACGGCATCATGAACGCGGTTTACGATCAGTGTACCGGCGCCGCTGAAGAATTCGGCATGAAAGGCAATCTGGTCGCTGGCGCGAACATCGCCGCCTTCCTGAAAGTCGCGAAGAGCATGATGGCTCAAGGCGTTGTTTGAGTTCCGGTTTTAACCTGATTTAGTTTTTGGATCCTGCATGAAAAACGTCGGCGCTCCCTCTACGTCGGCGTTTTTTTTGAGGAACCTCTTTCAAAAACTTTTTGATCTGTTTTTGAACTAATGGATAAAAAAGACCGAAAAAAGACCGAGATCCTTCGGGTCCTCAAAGAAGAAGGCAAACTTTTGACCTCTTCGCAAATCGTGGAAATTCTGCAGAATGCCGGTGTGCATTATAGCGGCAGGGCCGTTCGTATGTACCTTCAAACCCTCGACGAGCAGGGGCTGACAGAGCCTCACGGAAGGAAAGGGCGGATCATCACGAGTGCCGGGTTGCGCGAGCTGGAAGGGGCCAACACGACCACACGGCTTGCGTACCTTTCGGCCAAAATCGATATAATGACGTACCGAATGACGTTTGATCTGCCGACCTGTTCCGGTGGTGTCATTGTTAATATGTCGCTCCTGCCGATTGCAGACTTTTATGAGTGCATCGATGACGTGTACGAAGTTTTCCGTCAGGGGTATGCCATGGGTGAGCTGGTTTCTCTTCTCAAACCTGGTATGACCTGGAACGGAGTGACCATCCCGGAGGGCCACTGCGGCTTTTGTACCGTTTGCTCTGTTACGTTCAATGGTGTTCTGCTGAAGCACGGGATCCCCATGACCTCCCGATTCAGCGGTCTGCTTGAAATGAAAAACGGGAAACCCTCCCGATTCACGGAAATCATCAATTATAACGCGACGACGGTGGACCCACTGGCGATTTTCATCCGGGCGGGAATGACGAACTACCGGGACGCACTGCGGACCGGGAATGGCTTGATCGGCGCGGCATTCCGGGAACTGCCTCATGAAAGCCGGCCGCGTGTGGAAGGGATCATCGAGCGTATGAATAAAATAGGGCTGGGCGGGTTTCTCAAGTTCGGGCTCCCGAATCAGTCCATCCTCGGAGTTCCCGTTAGTGATGGCTACCTCGGTGCGATCGTCGTGGGCGGTCTGAACCCGATTGCGGTACTGGTCGAAGCCGGCAAGAAAGTCTTTCAGTCGTGGGCGATTTCCGGCCTGATGGACTACCACCGGCTTTTCCACTACACGGAACTGAAATCCAGGCTTAAAGATTTAATGTAAGAACCCTCTTTTGACGGGCAGGGCACCCCGAAGTTCAGGACTCCCGAATCACGGGGAGCGTGATGATGAATCTGCACCCGTGCGGTGTGCGCTGCTCCACGTGGATCGTTCCCCCGTGTTCCTGCACGATCTTGCGGCAAACCGGCAATCCAAGGCCCGTTCCCCGGTTTCCCTTGGTTGATTCAAACGGGCGAAATATCATCGCCACCTGTTCTTTCGTGAGTCCCGGGCCTGTGTCTTTTACAAGGATTCGTATCACGTTTTTGCTTGCGTCATACTGGGTTAAGACGTCGATTTGACCGCAAGGCTGCGTGACATCGCTTCCCGATTCATTTCCGGGGTCGATCAGGGTCCCGTCGTCTTTATCGCTTTCGTCGAAGATATGACTACCATCGAAGAAAACCGATTCCGGCTCATCATAGCGTACCGTTTGGGACGGATCAGCGTTCGTATTTTGGTCTTCTTTGACGCGGTCTTCTTCCAGTTTTTCGGCTACTGCGTCGATTGCGTTCGTGACCAGATTCAAAACGGCGTGATGAATTGCCTCGGGATCGAAAAGCGAGTTGGGAACTGTTTCATCCAGTTGCCAAACCAGAATCACATTGTGACGTGCGGCACGGTCCCGCATCAGGTCCACGACTTCATGAACGACGTGATTGATGTTTTCTTCCACGAGTTCGGGCTTTCGTTCTTTGCTGAACGTGAGCATATCAAGAATGAGCGCAGAAATCCTGTTCTGGTTCCTTTCCACGATTTTCCAGCCCTTCGCGACGAAAATTTCTTTGTGTGTTTCCAGCCCGGTCTGAATGAGGTAACTGCCCCCCTGGATCCCCTGCAGAATGTTTTTGATGTGGTGTGAGAGTGTGGCTACGGTCTGTCCAATCGCCGCCAGACGTTCCGCCTGAATCATTCCGCGATAGTACCGCGTGTCCTCAACTGCAATGGCTGTATGATGGGCGATTGTGATCATAAGCTTTAAATAATCCTCGCCGAAACGGTGCGGCTCCCTCGTAACACCGTCCGTTTGCGAGAACGTGTCGAGGTAAATCGCGCCGACGATTCCATATCGGCCCTGAAGCGGAACACAAATCGCTTCGTGGATCCCGACCGAAAGAACACTCTCCGCATCGTCCCAGCGCTCATCATCCTGAGCGTTGCTTGTCCAGACACCTTCACGATGCTCAAGTACGTAATCCAGTATTGATTTGCTAATGATCAAACGCTGATCCTTGAATTCGTCACGGACTTTTTTCGCCCGGGGAATCAGACGGTTTGACGAACTGTCGAAAACCAGAATACAACCACGATCCGCGTCAACCCACTGGAAAATCAAATCCAAAAGCTCAGCGGTCAGACGGTCAATGTCCATGCAGCGGCTAATGGAGAGGGTCATTTCGTAAAGAAGATGCAGAAAACCCTGCGCACGGTGCGCCCAAGAGCCATCTGCTTTCAGTTTTTCGGTTCGTTCCGGTGAGAGCAGTTTTTCGCCCTCTGTATGAGAAATCGTCCGAAGTATCTTGTCTTGAGCCTCGGCGGAACCAACTGTCACATCGACTTCATCCAGGTCCGAGTCAGGAACCGGAGTAAATCCCGGATCAAAAAAAGCCCCTTGATCACGTGGGCCAAGCAATGAACCCGTACTAACCGTGTCGGTCTGACGGATTACGTCGTTTGCGGTTGACCCGGAAGCGGCAGTCGTCCCGGTTGTTTTCGGGGAGTCCTGCTTTTCTTCTTTGTAGATCCTCTGAACGTCAAGAACCAGAGTCGTTTTGCCAACCTGAACACGGTCACCCGCCCGCAGCTGACACTGTTGGACCGGATGTCCATTCACAAGCGTTCCGTTCGTACTGTGAAGGTCGTCGAGAAAAACTTTGGGAACGGACTTTGGACTTTCTGCAGAAGGTTCCAGACGTAAAACGAAATGCCGCCGGGAAACCTCGGAATCCTGAAGGCAAATCTGACAGGAATTATCACGTCCCACGATATATTCCGCCTCATTCAGGACGATATGCCGTAAAGGGGTGGAGCCTTCGTAAATATCCAGGACCAGTTGGGAAAGCATTTTAAATTGAGTGAAGGGTTTCTGTTATGACAAAGCTGGAAACATCATTCCCGCAAATTGACTTTTTTGTAATCTCTTAATAATACCCAATTTCTCCGAAAATGCAAGGGTCCAAGGGAAAAGTTTTGAAAATTTTTCGGATTTTTCAGAAATTGCACTTGACTTTCGGGCGTGAAATCGCTATAGTTTGTGTAATTCAAGTGACAAAAAGGTCACTTCTTAACACGTCCAATCGCTCCCGGTATAGCCGCCGAATCCATTGCCCCCCTGGGATTACGCTATCCGGGAGATTTTTTTTATTAATGCGGTTTCTGTCAATCCCAAAAACGAAGGGGGTCGTCTCTTTTCGGCCCCCTTTCTCTCGAAACTTTTTACGTCTCTTGAAAACCACTTACTTTCTGCGGCGAAGGAACGGCAGACCGAGCAGAAGCAGAAGCCACGCGGACGGTTCCGGCACGCCGCTGTAACTGCTTTCCGCCACCAACGCGAACGAAAGCCCATCCTGAACCAGGCTGAAGTAATTACTCAGGGTTACATCACTCGCGAGCGCATTGGTGATTTTGGTCGTGAAAAGCGAGTTCTCGTTTTCGAGGTTCATCAGCGGAAGCGTCAACCCCTCCTCAATATTCGCAAGGAAATCACTATCGTAACTGAAAGCCACGTTAGAGGACGAGTCCAGCGTGATCGTCGGGACGGCAAGACGACCGGAATCGAGCGGGTCGCTGGAAAGCGCAAACTGAAGCGTGGCATTGGGATTGAGCGTCAGGCTGGACGCGATTTCCTGCCCGGCGTTGGCGATGGTGAGCGTCGCGCCATCGGCGACCGTCACGTTTTTGGCCGAGGAAAGACCGCTCTTGCGCGCCAGAACCAGTTCACCGTCGGAGACGGTCAGATTCGTGACGTAATTATCGATGTTCGAGGCGTTTTTCGTCGATTCGCCCCAAACCCACGTACCGTCGCCGACTTTCTCAACGTTCAGAATGGAAGTTCCCGCCTGATTATTGGCTTTGTCCGCAAACGCGCCGGTGAAGGTCGAGGTTTCGCCTGCGCCGACTTTCTCGCCGACCTGGATCGTAAAGGTTCCGGTGCGGCCATCGACACCCGTCATGACTAAGCCGTCGCCGCAAATGTCGCCTAACTGTGCCTTGAGGCCGGGCCGAGCGAGGTAAATGCCGCTGTAGGCGTCGTCCGGAGTGTTCAGGTTCATCGTGATGTCGGTGTAGTCGGAATTAATGATGGCGCCGTTATCTTTCTCGAGCCCGAACGAAACGATTGAGTAGCCCTCCACGTTGATGGTCCCATGGAAGTCCTTCGCAAAGCCGGGATTGATGGAATCCAGATTGCCGCCCATGTTGAGGCCGTGCATGATTTGGCCCTGCGCTTCATTATGATTCAGGGTGATCTTAGCAGTCTCCACGCCCTGCGCGTTTTTGAGGGACTGAATGTACGACGTGGGATTATAGTTGAGCACCCCGCCATTTTCAGTGCCTTCAATATTAATGTTCTGGCTGCCTGGCGCGGTATATTGGCCACCGTCAAGGACTACCGTGATATGGGGTTGAGTTGCTTGAGAAATCTGAACGGTTCCTTCTTTGGCGGTCACTTTGGTTACCGCGTTTTGATTATTGGTAAACGCCAAAATACCTTCGCCGGTTTTGATGAACGAGCCTGTCGCTTTTCCCGAGACGGTAACATTTTTATCCGCCTGAATGGTCGCGTTGTCCATGGTGAACGTGGCCGTTATCGGATTTCCTCCGCCGATGGTGTGTTCTCTTTTGATCTGAATGGCCGTACCGCTGGCGAGGTCGAACGAGGTCACATTGGTCAGCGAAACGTTCTCGCCGAAAACGACCTTTCCCTGATCAATGTCCCACTTTTTCAGCGTGTTGTTGCCGTTTGTAAAGTTAATGGTCCCGCCTTTGACGGTCACGCCTGTTCCCCCGACACTTTGGTTGATTACCAAATCGCTTGCCAGACTGACCAGCTGGCTTCCCTCTTCGAAGGTGAGCGCAGCAGAGCAGCCGCCCGTGCGGTCGGCGGTAAATTCCAGCGTTCCGCCCTCATTGACCGTAATGGGGAATAAACGCAGGTAAGTGTTATTCCCGACGACGAACGTCGCGCCGTCATTGATCGTCGTGGATGTCCCGGCCGCTTCGCTGTAACCGTTCTTCAGGTAAAACCGCCCGGTCTCGAGAATCGCTTTGCCGGTGTGCCAGCCGCTCAGCGTGATCGTGGTGTTCGGGTTCAGATTTGCTATGGACCCGCCGGTGGTGAAGTTGAAGTCCGCGCCGGATTCCGAGTCGGACGCCAGCGCAAAGTTCACCCTGGCGCCTTCCGCGATCGTAACGTTGGTTCTGACGTTGACCGGTTGCCCACCCTCTTCCTGATTCACGCTGGTCGGAAGCATATTATTGATCAGGGTCCCGGCGCCTGTGCCTTGCGCACCCTCATTATAGATCATATCGTTCGCGCCGTACGTGTGGCCCAGGTCACCGAACTGAAGCGTCCCTTCAGTAACGTTTACGGTTCGGAACAGGTTCGCGCCATGTCCTCCTCTGCCGGACAGGATCAGGGTTCCCGCGCCGACTTTGGTAAAATCAAACGCACCCATGTTGCCGTTTCTGGTAAATGAACCGTGAAAAACCGCCGTGTCCGTTTCGTTTGCGAGGAGCGCACCGACACTGACCGCACGGTTTACGTTGTCAAGACGTACTCGCCCATTTCCCGTGAGGGAGCCGAAATCCACCGGGCTGGTGGTTCGGAGCAGAATACCCGAATCAGCCGATCCCGTGTGAAGGTCGAACGTGGCGGAACTGCTGCCCGTGCCGGTTCCGTCAATGACGAGCCAGTCGCGGCTGGCTTCGTTGTGGACGCTCTCACCGATGTGGACCGTGCCTTTGAAATCCTTCAGGAAGTCACCAACGAGCAGGGCCTTGCTCGTGTTGCTCTTTCCTTTGTTGCCGTGGAGGAAGATCGTGCCGTAACCCGCCGCGGTACTGGAAACCTGGCCGGCCAGTCGAACGTCGGCTACCGCATCCCCGGCGGTGCCAGTAGAAGTCGAAAGATCCAGAACGCCGTCTGTCGCCGTGAACGTGATCGGGTTGTTGTACGTCTTCCCGGCCGGAAGCTGAAGCGTGCCGGAGCCGATCGTGATGGCGGTGGAAACGGCCGTCGAGAAATTCGTGGCCGGGTCGATGATCAGCGTGCCCGCCGCTGCGGTGTAAGACGTGATCGCGTTCTCGGCGCCGGTGATTTTCACGTTTCCGCCGCCTGCGACCAGCGAGCCGGTCAATTTGCCCGTCAGCGCGACCGTCGAGTTGGGGTTCACGTTGGAGATCGTGCCGTTGGTGAGCGTTATGGCGTTGGCGATCTCCGTGTCACTGTTGTCCGAATTTTTGGCCAGACCGAAAGCCAGCGTGGCGTTCGTGACCTGGATCGGGTTGGAGTCCGCCAGTTCGGTGCCGTTTTTATGATATTGCAGAGGAAGGATTTTATCCACGGTCGCGGTCCCGGTCCCCGCTACCCCTTTGCCAAGGACGCCGTCCCCCGTTGCGCCCGCGGAGTAGTAGAGATTCCCCTCGGTGTACTTGTGGCCGTAGTCGCCGATCTGAAGCGTACCGCCGGTGACTTTCAGCGTTCCGATCTGGTTGGAATCATATACCCCGCCAGCGTTAAATGCATTCAAGTCAGGAATGATGTTTCCGGTCCAGATCCATGTTCCGGCGCCGGTTTTCTCGACGGTGTAATTAGAACCGCCACCTAACATCTGCGTGAACAGACCGTCAAAAACGTCCACGTCCGAGGCGGTGGTCAGGGCGCCGACCGTGACCCCCGTGCTGCCGCGCACGATACCGGAACCAGAGAGAGAACCGAACTTGACCGGCCCGACATTCAGCAGAATACCGGAGTTAGTGCCGGTGTTAAAGACCCAGTGCGCGTTCTCGCTTCCTTTGGCGTTCTCGTTGAAAACGATCCAGTCGCGGGCGAGCTGGCTGCTCGCGGCGTTCCCGATGGTAACGGTACCGGAAAAACCGGAAAAATCTTTGTATAACCAAAGCGCAGGGCCGGTGTTGCCCTGGCCTTTATTTCCCGTGACGTTGATCGTTCCGGAGCCGCCGGCCGCGGTGGTGAATGTGCCCCTTAAATAAACGTGAGCGTTTGTCGTGCTGACGTTTATCGTTCCGGCATTCCCGACAAAATTATAGTTGGTACTGTTATCGGTTCCGGGAGCGATGTTCACCGTACCGGAAACGTCCTCGGCCTGCGCGCTGGTCAAAATCCCCGCCAAAGCGCAAACGAAAGCAAGAGAAAAACTTCCCAGAAGGCGCAGACTGTGTCCCCGCCCTGATTTCACAAAAGCAGCCATTTTACTCACTGATTTTAGCATATTTCCTCTCCAAAACGAGTTAGTATTCTTATTCTATAATGTAATATTATACACAGTTTAGAGAAAAATCATGGAAAAAATCTTAAAAAAAGTGAAAAAATGAAAAAATTTTTGGGGATTGGCTCTTTTTACGGGGACGACGCTTCCAGCGTCGTCAGTAATTCATAATTCATAATTCTTAAAACTAAATTAAAAGACGACGATGGAAGCGTCGTCCCCGCAGGGGGTCCCCCTTACAATTTTCAGAAAAAATGCGAAAATAATCAGGAACGTAATGAAAAACGTCCCTCAAATGACCCGGATTAAAGGATTTCCCATGAAGTATCCCCCGCTCGTCCTCGGCAGTCACAACCAAAAGAAAAAGGCGGAGCTCGTTGGCCTTCTGGCCCCGCTTGGCTTCGAAATACACGATCTCTCCCAGTACCCCAATTCCATTGACGTGGAGGAAACCGGCAAGACTTTTGCCGAGAACGCCCACCTGAAAGCCACAGAACAGGCGAAACTCCTCAACGCCTGGGTCATCGGCGAGGACAGCGGTCTGGAAGTCGAAGCCCTTGGCGGCCGCCCCGGGGTGTATTCCTCCCGGTACGCGGGCAAACCGTTTGCCGAGCGTGAAAAGAACGACGAGGCCAATAACGACAAACTCCTGGCCGAGTTGGGGGATCTGCCTCCGGAAAAAAGAGGTGCGCGGTACGTCTGCCACATCGCTCTGAGCGACCCGGAAGGAAAAATCGTCGCCGAGGCGGAAAACTACTGTTACGGCCGGATCCTCACTGAACGCCACGGCTCGAACGGCTTCGGCTACGACCCACTTTTCGAGATCGTCGAGTACCACAAGACGTTCGGCGAGCTTGCGCCCGAAATCAAGGCGTGTATCAGCCACCGCGCCTGCGCCCTGCGCGAGTTTTCGGAGAAACTGGTCCAGTTTTTCAGCAAAGACGCATAAATGGAAGGCGGTAAATGAAGCGCGCAGCGCGGAATTACGCGCCGGTAAAACTTCTCCCAACACAAAACCCATTGCGCTTCCAACTATTATTTAATCCGTGAAAATCCGTGTTTAAATAAAGGTTGGAAGCGAATAGCGTCTGCCCTTGGAGAAACGCTCTCACCAAAATTCCTCGTTCCTAATTTCTAATTTAAAAAGCCCCCCTCCTTGCGTTTTTTTCGCTCTGGTGTAAACTATAGGGATAATTTATTCCGATTTTCCGATCTTACTCAAGACTTCAGGAGCGTACTGTGTACAGAACTCATACTTGCGGCGAGCTTCGCAAAGAAAACGCCGGGCAAATCGTCACCCTTTGCGGGTGGCTCGACCATCAGCGCGACCAAGGCGGTCTTTCCTTTATTTGGCTGCGCGACCGTTACGGGATCACCCAGGTCACTTTCTCCCCCGATGCCGGCAACTCCCCCGAGGAGGCCGAGGCGCTGCTCCAGAAGGTGCGCACGTGCCGCATGGAGTTCGTTCTTCAGGTCAAGGGTGAAGTGATCCGCCGTCCGGAAGGGGGCGAAAACCGCGCTCTGGCGACCGGTGAAATTGAGATCCGGCCGCTGGAACTGACCATTCTCAACCGCAGCGACGTGCCGCCGGTCCAGCCCGGGATCCCGGATCTGCCGAGCGAAGACGTGCGCCTGCAGTACCGCTACCTCGACCTGCGCCGCCCCGACATGCAGAAGGCGCTGGCCCTGAGGCACCGCATCGTGAAAATCATGCGTGACTACACCGACGAGCAGGGCTTCCTGGAAGTGGAAACCCCGATGCTTGGCCGCAGCACGCCGGAAGGGGCGCGCGACTACCTCGTTCCGAGCCGTATTCACGCCGGGAAATTCTACGCGCTCCCGCAGTCGCCGCAGCTCTACAAGCAGCTCCTCATGATCGCCGGTTTCGACCGCTACGTTCAGGTCGCGCGGTGCTTCCGTGACGAAGACCTCCGGGCCGACCGCCAGCCGGAATTCACCCAGATCGACATGGAAATGGCTTTCGTGAAGATGGACGAC
>JAFTCU010000150.1 GCA_017454585.1 Thermoguttaceae bacterium
AAAGCGCGCCGATGGTCAGGTAGCAGTTTTCGCGGAAGGCTTTGCTCACCGTTTTGTTGAAATCTTCGACGAAGCGGCAGGAATCCTCGAACGAAACGAGATTCAGCCCGCAGAAAACCGGGAGTTTCGTGAAGACCGAGTAGCCGTGCTCCGCTTCGAAACGTTCTGCGAAACCGGCCGTCCAGTTGGGGTCGGAGCCTTCCCAGCTCACGTTATAGAAGTGGGTCAGCGTCTTCCCTTTCCCGGCCAGTTCCGGCCCGACGTCGGCGAGGATCTGCTCGCACATGATCCCGAAGTAGCGGGTGACGGCGGCCTGGTTCAGCACGTCCACGCTCCCCACGTCGCCAATGACGTGCGAACCGAAGCGCAGGACCTTCCACGCCCCTTCCGGAACGTCCCAGACGAGCGTCCGCTGGCCGTTGACGTCACGGATGAACGGGCTCAGGTCGGTCAAATCGGCTGCGGTCGCACCGTCTTCGGCCGGGTTCAGAGTCTTCTCCCACTTTTCGTTGAGTTTCACGGCCTCGCGCCCCTGAACGTTCACTGGCGACGTGATCCGCACGGCCATCAACGCGACGTCTTGGAAGAAACGCTCCTCCGCGGGAGCCGTCAGAGGAATTTCGACCCGTTTCGGACCATTAATATTCTGTTCGGTCCAGATCAGTTCTTTCGGCCCGTCCTCGCCGAGGTCCCACGGTCCGCGGAGCTGGCCGCCCGTGTTCGCGATGTTCATGGAGACCTGCATCCCAAGCCGGTGCGCCTCTTTCACGACGTGGACGATGAGTTTCCGCCACTCGGGGCTCATGAATTCGTACTTGATGTCGAGCGGGACGGGCACGTGGCGCGTGGTATTTGCGTCATCCCAGTACCCGCGCGAGTCACAGAGGAGGATCCCGCCGAAACCCTTGGCGGCCATTTCCTCAAGGTCGGCGGAGAGGAGTTCCTCGGAAACGTTTCCTTTAAGCCACCAGTAGTAGCACCACGGCAGGGAATCCTCGCCCGAAAGAAGCCGCGCGTCACCCGGAACTCCCGGATCGGACGCGAGGAGCGTGAAAGAGCAGAAAAGAAGCGAGAAAAAGGAGAGCAAAGTCCGAAATGCAGCGGGTTTCATGAAACGTCCTTTCGATGGGTTGGCGGCGTGACAGGCGAAGGGCCGAGGCACTGATTCCTTTAAATTATAGCAAATTCCCCCGTTTTTTCAACCCTCGCGCCCTGGAAACGGGCAAAATTTTGAAATTTTTCGTCCGTTTATTCGCCTCCTTCTTGACTTTCGATTTTTTCCAGCTATAATAAAATAGAAGTTCTGGTTTGCCCGGGCGTGTTCACCGGAGCGAAGTCGTAAAATTGCTGGAAGACCCGTAAAATGCGAATCATCGGAATCGACCCCGGAATTAATATCACTGGCTACGCGATCATCGAGAAATACCCTCATTCCAACGTGTTGAAACTGTGTGAAGGAGGGGTCATTCGCGGGAAGAGTCTGCATTCGCTTCCTGACCGGATTCACGAAATTTACAAGAATTTGATGGAGGTTTTGGATGAATGGAAGCCAGAGGCTCTTTCGCTTGAGGAGGTCTATTCCCACTACGAACGCCCGAAAACGGCCATCATCATGGGGCACGTTCGAGGAGTGATCTGCCTGGCCGCAGCCCAGCACGGGATCCCTGTTTACAGTTACTCTGCGACGACCGTGAAGAAGATTCTCACGGGTTCCGGCCGTGCGTCAAAAAGTCAAATGCAGCGTGCCATTCAACTCGAATTCCATCTCCCGTCGATTCCCGAGCCGCCGGACCTTGCCGATGCGCTGGCCATCGCGATGTGCCACGGGTTTCATGTGGACGCCATATAAAAGGCTTGCCGCCTGGCGTTTAAAAGCCGCGGAGACCCCAGGTTAAATTGACAGTTCTCTCCTGAAATTCTGAAAAACTTTTCCCTACCCTCTTTTCAAACGTTTTAAATATGATAAAATAAAGGTTTACCGGATTTTTTTGTCCAATGGATTTCAGCCCACATCCCCATCACGTTTTTGATGCAAATTATGGCGGAAAAGAAAAAACGAACATCGAAAGAAACCGAGGCCAAGCCGGAACTGATTCCTATGGAACGTTCTTTGCCTCAGAACGTGGAGATGGAACGCGCGATTTTAGGGAGCCTTCTTCTTGATCCGCCGATGCTCGACGAGATCCAGCAGATACTGCGTGAGGATGATTTTTACCTCGATGCACATCGGACGCTTTACCACGAGTTTTTGGCGATCCATAATTCGGGCAAAACACTTGACTCGCATACGCTCATAGAGTTCCTTGAACAGGACGAAGCATTGGAACGGATCGGCGGCTTGCCGTACCTCGCGGAGGTCATTCACTCAGTGGCGATCGCGGCCCATGCGCCGGTATATGCCGAGGTCATTCGGGATAAAGCGCGTCTGAGAAAACTGATCCAGGCCAGTACGATCATCATTCAGAAAGCATACGAGCCTGATTCTGACGTCAACGAACTGGTTTCCGAGGCGGAGGAACTCATTTTCTCGGTTCACGACGAACGAAGCAATGATTCCGTCATGGAAATGGTAGAAATTCTGACGGAAGTCTGGGACAAAGTGAACCTCTACAAAGAGGGCGGCGCTGTTGGAATTCCGACCGGGTTCGCTGATCTGGACAAAATTACGGGTGGTTTACATGACAATGAACTGATCATCATCGCCGCCCGGCCAAGTATGGGGAAAAGCGCTTTTGCCGCAAATATTGCCGATTATGTATCGATGGAGGTTGGAAAGCACGTCCTTTTTGTGAGCCTTGAAATGTCGCGTGCCGAGTTGGGGATGCGTATTCTTTGCGGTCGGGCCGGCGTCGATAGCCAGCGTGTACGTCAGGGCCGGCTCAGTATCGCGGAGACACGTGCGCTTCAGGAAGCGACAAGCTCCCTGATGAATGCGCATTTTGTCATTGATGATTCACCAAGCCGAACCGTTTCGGATATTGCGGCACTGGCGAGACGATACAAACGCAAGAACCAGCTTGACGTGATTTTGATCGACTACCTGCAGTTCATTAAGGACGATGGTACGACGACGAACCGCCAGGAGCAGGTTGCGAAAATCTCCCGCCGCCTGAAGGAACTTGCGCGTGAATTACACGTTCCGGTCGTTTGTTTGGCGCAGCTGAACCGTCAGACGGAGGAAGGAAAAAGTGACCACCGTCCGAAGATGAGCAATTTGCGTGAATCGGGATCCATTGAACAGGACGCGGACGTGGTGATGTTCGTCCATCGAGAGGAGTACTACTACCAGGGCCAACCAGAAAAAATCGCGGAAAAAGGTCTGGGCGGGATGGCGGAGATCATCGTCGCGAAGCAGCGTAACGGGCCGACCGGGATCGTGAAGCTGCAGTGGGAGGCGAGTCTGACCCAGTTCCGCAACCTGGCGATGCAGGTACACAGCGATTTGCCGAATGACCTTTAAAATGAATAATGAATAATGAATAACGAATAATGACGCTGACGCGGAACTCGATGCGCAGAAAAACGCCAACCTCATTCTTTCATTATTCATTATTCGTTCTTCATTATTCGTTAATTCCGATGCAGACTAACCGACGTTCCTTTTTAACCGGAAAATTCCTCTCTCCCGAGGCACAGCAGGCGAAAGAAGCCGCCGAAGCCGAGGCAAAGGCCAAGGCTTTGGCTGACGCGCCGGCGCAGTACATGCAGTACTCGCGGAGGGCGATGGCGGCGGAATTCGTCGTTTTCACCAACGCGGGCGAGTACGAAAACGCTTTTGAGGCGGCTGTCGAAGCGCTCGACGAAGCGACGCGGCTGGAAAAAGTCCTGAGCTACTTCCTCCCGGAAAGCGAAATTTCCCGCCTGAATGAGGACGGGCCGTACTACCCGGTCCCGGTCAGCCCGGAGGTGTATTTCCTCCTTCAGACGTGCAAGGCGCTTTATGAGGCGACGGGCGGCGCGTTTGACATGACAGCGACACCTCTTTCCGAAGTCTGGGGGTTTATGCGACGTCAAGGTCGGGTCCCGACGGAGGAGGAACGGCTGGACGCCCTGGCGAAGGTTTCAACCGGTAAAATTCAGTGGTTCGACGAAGACTGTGCGCTCCAGCTCGGCTGCGAGGGGATGAAGGTTTCCTTGGGAAGCATCGGTAAAGGCTTCGCGTTGGATTCGGCGGCGGGAATTCTGGAACGTGCGGGAATGAACGACTTCCTTTTCCACGGAGGTCTGAGCAGTGTATTGGCGCGTGGTGCGCGTCGGGGCAGGGAAGACTGGCTCGTTGGCCTTCATCATCCGCTCAAAAAGGGCGAAAGGCTGATGGAGATCCCCCTCAAAAACCGTGCTCTTGGAACGTCCGGCTCGGCAACACAGTTTTTCTGGTCGAACGGCAGGCGTTTTGGTCACGTCCTTGATCCCCGGACGGGTTTTCCTGCGGCGAACGTCCTTTCCGCGACGGTTTTGGCCCCGAACGCCACCGAAGCGGACGCGCTTGCGACGGCGTTTTACGTCATGGGACCGGAACAGGCAGAGGCGTTTTGCGCGAAACGACCGGAAATCGGGGCGATTTTCGTCCTGCCTGCCGGGACGAACGTGAAAATTGTAAAGTTTGGAAATATTTAGTGGGGGCTTCATCGGAAGTATAACCTCTTGATAAAAGTGCAAAAATAATGAACCGATATATTTCTTCCATACTGTTTTTGGCCGTTTTGGTGTTTTGCGTGAACAATGGATTTGGCGCTTTTTTTACCCCCCGCGTGGAAGTGGTGATGGGTCGGTTTTGCATGAAAAACCCTCGTGAGAGTGGGCGGAGCATTAATCAGAAAATCCTTGGCAGCAATCAAAAAGCCCGTGTTCAGATGAAGCCCAATGCGAATGGGACGGTAAATATTACCTGTGCCTTCTTGATGCCCAATTATTCCTCGTGGCTCGAAGTAATTGACGGATTTGGGATCCAGGCGTTTTGGATTGATTCAAAAACGAGGGATTATATTTCGTTCAGTCAGCCGCTCGGGAACGGTGAGATCCAGCTCGAAATGGGTCAACTGACGGAAGAACAACAGATGGAACTTGGAAATGACGTGGAAAAAGTGCCTGACCTGACACAGTTTCATGATGCCACGCCAACGATATGGAAGGCCAAAAGCGCCTGGTCACTGATTTTTTTCCTCCCAAAGGAAGGTGAGGACGCTCTGCAGAAGGTCCTGATGGTTGCCGGAACTCAGACGTTGAATTCATTGCGAAAACAGTTTCTGCGCGAATTGTTACTGACGCAAAGCCGTTTGGAGGAGAAAGAAGCCTCAACTCAAAAAACATTAAAGACCCTGCTGGAAGAAGGAAGAGAATTGATCCGCGAACTGGATTCAGATTCGTTCCAGACCCGGCGTCTGGCCGATGCGAAACTTCGTGATATGGGTTGGGTGGTAATTATACTGGCTGGTGAGACTGATTGGTCAACCCTTTCCCCTGAGGTGGAACGTCGGCTCGCGCTGATCGTTCAGGAAGCCAATGTCCTTGAAGATTCGGAAGACTTACTCCAAATGGATGTTCAAAGCTGGAGCAATTCTCCCAGAATCTGGGCCGCGGCTATGAAGTTTGGAACAATTCAGCAAAAGAAAACAGCCTGGGAGGTTTTAGAGAGAAAATTTCCTGATCTTTTTGAGAAAAAATTGAAGGCTGTTGGACTGAATTGGGAAGAGAACTCAACGGATAATCAGGATAAGATTCAAAAAATTTTCGAGATGGTTCAGGAGGAACATTAATGTCATCGAAAATATTTTATCGAACATTCAAAAATATGGATGGTCCTGGGCTATGTCGTTTATGGAATCAAAGCTGGTATGCGAAAGTCAGGGGTGAAACGGTCGGAGATGATTCCTTTGATCAGTTCGTTGCTTCCAAACTGATTTTTGATCCAAATCATCTTGTTGTTGCGGTAGAACCTCCGGATGAACCAGACCCTTGCGGCCTTTCTGACGGACGAATCATTGGTTATGCTCATGGCGGTTTTGGACCCAATCCGGAAATGAACGGTTGCGACCAATCGATCGGTTACATCGCAATGATGATTGTAGAACAACGGGAAGACCAGCAGGAAATATACCAGAGGCTCCTTTACGAGATGGAGAGGATCTTTTTTAGGTTGGGGATCCGTACTGTGTTTGCTGGCGCGGTCTATCCAAATGCTCCGTTTTACGTGGGACGGGTTTTCGGTTGTGAGTCAAATGGGATATTGGAAAACGATCCGTTTTTGCCGCCGGTTTTGCTCCGTAACCATTATATCGCCGTGGAGCGCTATCATATTTTAACCGTTATTTTGCGTAATAGTATCCCGCTTAATTTCAGTCAGCGTATTTTGGCTTCCCGGGTAGAAGTAGTGACGCGGGATGATTTATTCCAGAAAGATCGGACTTACAGTGATTCCGGATCCGCTGCGAATGCCCGAGCGACGGAAATGCCGATTTCCCGCGAGTGGTGGGAAGTTTGTGCCCACTCAAATATGGACGACTGGAAACATTATGTTTTACGGGATCGGGAAACAGGCGAGCCCATTGCGTGGGTTGGCGCAAGTACCATGGCCCGAAACGGTAAAAACACACTTTTGGGGCTGCATCACATATACGTCAAGCCGCAGTTTCGGCATCAGGGATATGCGAAGCTCCTTTTAACGCGTGTTTTGAACCTGCTTCAAAGAAATCATTCCAGTTGCCAGGTCGAACTTTTGGTTTCGGAAAAAAATTCTTCCGCGCTTCAAATATTTACGGGGCTCCATTTTGAGATCGCCTCCACCGGAAATGTTTACCGGCGTGACCTGCCGGCCGATTTTCCTGAAATGTTACCGATAGACTTCGGGCAGGAGAAAGGTGTGGAAGTTTATGCCTAAGAGCCATATATACTGGATCCTTGTGACTTTTTTGGTTTCGCTTTTTTCAGCGTGGTGTGCCGATCCGTACGCCGGGACCTTTCGTTATGTCGTGAGGAAAGTCCGGAGTCGCGCGATCCGTCCCCTTTCGGAACGTGAGCTTTTCGACGCTGGCGTGGCAGGGCTTCTTGCGTCGGTGGACGAAAATTCCAGCTACATCCCCCCGAAACGCTACGAAAAACTGAACCAGGAATTTACCCAGGAGATTGGCTCCGTTGGCGTTTTGTTTTATCAGACCGCGGCACCTGGCAAAACGTGGGTCGGTTCGACGCTTCCGCGCTCGGCAGCTCGTCTTGGCGGGGTGCTTCCGGGAGACGAAATCATCGCGATCGACGGTTTTTCGCTCAAAAACGCCTCGTTTGAGGAGGTTTCCGCCAAACTTCAGGCTCCGGTTGGGACGGAAGTCTCACTGGAACTTTTTCGCCCCTCGGCACAGAAGAAACTTACGGTCATGCTCGTTTCCCAGCGTCAGACGGTTCCTTCTGTGACGGGTTTCGCCCGACAAAATGACGGAACGTGGAGTTTCCGCCTGCCGCAGATCCCGGGGAGTACCGACCTCAATAATAAAAAAATCCTTTACGTTCACATTGAAAATTTCGGCGAAAAAACCGACTGGGAAATGCGTCAGATCCTGCGTCAGGGCGTTGCGGAAAATGCCGATGGACTTATTCTCGACCTTTCAGGAAACGGCGGCGGCTTACTGGATGCGGCGGTTGAGGTTTGCGGAATGTTTCTCCCTGAACCGACGAAGGGAAACTTATTTCCTTGTGTTTGGGTTGCAGGCCCCGAAAAAAAAGTCTCAGACTGGTTTCATCCCTGGTATTCGTTGATCGGTGTCGAAAAAAAAGGCATAGTTTCTCCTGAAAAGAGGATCTGGACGAAACCCGTGGCGGTTTTGATCGACCGGAATACCGCCAGCGCGGCTGAAATCCTCGCCGCTTGCCTTCAGGATTATGGTGAAAATGGCCTTATTCAGACCGTATGTGTCGGAGAAAGAACCTACGGCAAAGGAACGATCCAGGAAATTTTTGACTTGGGACCCATCCCCGATGACCGGCGGCTGGAAAACGAAAGCGACCCGCGAACGCTTTGGCAGAAAATCTGGCAGAAACCAAATCGGGGCGGATTCCGTATTTCAACCTCCATGTACCTTAGCCCGAACGGTCGGCTGATCCATCGTTTCCCGAATGCGAAGAAAACCGATGAGTGGGGTGTCTTCCCCAATCCGGGCTGGGAAGTGTCTCCGCAAGCCTCTCCACGCTGGCAGGCGAACAGGAAACAATTTGAGAAGGATCGGCAGGAGTTTGACCGTTTGCGTGATTCCGGCGCTTTGCCGCGGGAACAGTGGAGCGATGTTTACGAGTTTGATCCCACTTTAAAACGGGCCGTCGAGTTTTTTAAGTAACGGTCAAAAACTTTCAATCATTGAACAATCACTGAGTTTTTTCATTAATTTTATTTCCTTTATTCATTTTTAAAGAAGGACCTGATTTTATGTTGGACCGTAAATTCATTCTGGAAAATCTGGAAGCGGTACGTCAGAACTGTGTCAATCGCAATGTGAACGTCGATCTGGACCGCTTCGCCGAGCTGGAAAATATGCGTAAGGACTTGCAGAAACAGTCCGAGGATCTGAACCGCCAGGCGAACGAGCTTTCCAAATCCATTGGAAAGGCCAAGGACGAAAACGAGCGCAACGACCTCAAGGAACAGGGGAAATCCCTCCGTGCCCAAAAAGCCGACGTGGACGAGAAACTCGTGGAAATCGCCTCGGAGCTGAACGTCATTCACGCGGCCATCCCGAACATGACGCACCCGGACGCGCCGATCGGGGTCGATGATAAAGACAATCTGGAGCTGATGCGTGGCGCCACGCCGATCCCGCAGTTTGATTTCGAACCGCTCGATCACGTCCAACTCGGCCAGAAGCTCGACCTGATCGACTTCGAGGCCGGTGCGCGTGTGGCCGGTTCCGGCTTCTACTTCCTGAAGAACGAGGCGGTCATTCTCGACCTGGCGCTTCAGATGTACGCCATGAACACGCTGATCCGCGACGGCTTCACCCCGATGAGCACCCCGGACCTTGCGAAGCAGTCGATCCTCCAGGGGACCGGCTTCAACCCCCGCGGAAACGAGACGCAGATCTACTCGATCGAGAACACGGACCTGAGCCTCATTGCGACGGCTGAGATCCCGCTCGGCGGTATGCTTGCGGGCGAAGTGGTCGATGCGGACGTCCTC
>JAFTCU010000151.1 GCA_017454585.1 Thermoguttaceae bacterium
AAGCACTTCTAGGGGCGTGTCCGGTACTTCGAGGTCTGGAACGAGTGGAACGGCGGCTGCACGATGCCCCAGGCCCGGCACACGAAGTCCAACTCGCCCGAAAATTACGTCCGTCTGCTGGCCTCGGCCTCGAAAGCGATGCGGGCCGCGAACCCGGACATTTTCATCATCGGCGGAGGCGGCGACCATCCGACCTGGCACCGGAAGCAGATCGAACGTGAAATGGAACTGGGCGTCATGAAGTACTGCGACGCGTACTCGGTCCACCCGTACGTTCAGCCGAACACACCGGAAGGGGCGAAAATGCCGGACCGGCTGCGGGAGATCATCGATCTGATGCGTCAGAACGGGTGCGAAACGCCGCGACTGTGGCTCACGGAACTCGGCTGGCCGACTGATCGGGGCCTGACGTTTCCGGGTGGGAAGGACTCGGATTCCGGCACTCGTGAGGAATATTCTGCCCGAATGTTCGTTCAGTCGGCTCTGGAGTATCGGAGTATTCCAGAGATCGAGCGCTACTTCTGGTACGATCTGCAGAACGATGGCACGGATTTGAACTACAACGAGCACAATTTCGGGATCCTGCACAATCACACGACGGGTTGGCAGCCGAAACCGGTACTGGCGGCGATGGGAACGCTTGCGAGACTCTTGGGTGACGCGGAGGTCACCGCGTGCCGTGAGCTTTGGACCGAAAATCTGCGCGTCTGGAAAATCGCCCGGCCGGACCGCACGATTTACTGCGCCTGGACGACGGAAGGCGAAGAAACGATCCGACTGTCCAACGAACCGACTCGGGTTTTGGGCCTTTACGGAAATGAGCTTCCGCCCGAAACACGGACGGTGACTCCCCAGCCGGTTTATTTTGTCGAGTAAAGCACGGAATGAAAAAGGAACGAGCCAGAAGCAGCTCGTTCCTTTCAAAATCTTTCAGAACTTTCGATGGGCTTTCATTCTTTTTCGTAAAGATTCATTCCCACCTGAAGCCAGCCATCTTTTGCCTGAACAAAAACCGGCTTGATACAAACTTTTGCAAAGTGGGAATCGGCCGGGGGATTCTTCACAATGGGTTGCTCTTTGATCACGATTTCCGGGGCAAAAGCCTCCTGAAGCCGTTTGCCCATGACACGGCGCAGGCTGACCATGCTGGCAGGCAGACGTTTATTGGAATCCGGATCATAATCTGGCGGCAAAATTTCGATTTCATCCTGACGAAGCAGATGAATTCCATCTTCCTGAAGATCAACCGCATAGGAGACGATAATATCGACCGCTGAATACGTCTTTTTATTGACTTCAAGACCGGAACAGTGAACAACACAACCCACTTTCCCGTCATGAATGGAAATGGAAATCGGCCAATCTTTCGGGAAACGCATCGCCCAATCATCACGGGATTTTTCATTTTCTTTGGAATCTGCATTTTCCAGGGCTTTTTTCAGGAAACCAGGGGCGGACTCCTGCAAATGTTTACGGGCGTAAGCGTCCAGATTCAAGCCGCCCAGAAAACCCGCAAAAACGCTTTGCAACGCCGTTTCATGAACAGCGAAATGGAAATCAGAGACTTCTGAGATCTGCGGTGGATCCGAATACGCGCCCATTCCTGAGCGGCAGGAAAATAGCGTCTGAGCGTGCGCTCCAGCCTCATCGGACCATGTACGCGCATTCAAAAGATCCAGGTCACGCATGTGAAAATGCACCTTGAGCAATTCCGTCATCTGTTTGTTCCAGCTCCGGAGCGCGTCATCAACCTGCTTGTTAAACCGGGCACGCAGACGGGCTGAATTTTGGGCCATAGCAATGCTTTCTGTCTGGTCCTTGCGGGCATACGCACGGCGAAGGATGAAATTTTCCACTAACTGACGGTTCCGAATGTCCTGAACATTCTGGATTTGGGAGTTGGTACGAATATTGACTTTTGCGTTATTTGTTGAAAAACCTGACGGGTCGATGAATATTTTCTTTTCGACCTGAACCCGGCTTTTCGCCCGGGATAAAATGATTGCCGGGCCGGCATAGGCACGCGTTCGGGAGTCGGAAGAACCGTTCAAAACGATTGCCAGCTCAATACGGTCAGGGTTCACGACCGGCTTCATCACCAGAGCTCCGTTAAAATTGCTGGTTCCATAAATGGAAGTACGCTGTATCTGATTGGAAATTTTTTCTTCTTCCTGAACCGCACGTGTTCCAAAACGTTCAAAAATGGAAGCGCCGACATGACCAACGATATTTGGTTTGGCCCACATCTGCCGGGTAGCCTGAACCGTCTTTTCTGCCTGACCCGCGATTTCCAGCCAGCGCAGTTCATCTTCCAAAGCCCTTTCAATGACAGAACGATGATCTTTCCCTACGATTTCAAGGAGTTTAACCACGCGGTTGCGGGCTTGCTTAAACATTTCTTTCGCCTGGTCCGGGTCATTCTTGATACTGACCAACGTCAGATAATGTTTTATGGATTCCCTGAAGCTTACAAAAACCGAAAGCTCAAGCCCAATATTTCCATTGGAAAGCTGGCGGAAAACATCCTGCAAAACGTCAAGCTGCGGGTCTTGACTCAAATCAAGCGCATCGAGATGCAGTCTTTCGACCCACCCCTGACGTTTCTTTTCATTCAGGCGGCCAAGCGTCGTGGAAAAACGATTGAACGCATTTTGAACTTTTTCGTATGCAGTCGCCAAATCTTCATCAGATGGAACACGAAATTCCTCCATGAGCCAGCATTTGCGTACCGCTTCGAGGTCTTTTGAAAAGTCACCAACCAAATTCTTTTGAAGTTCCTCGATCGTCTGCGGACCTTCAAATTCAGGCGCTTCTGGCGCATTTCCAACGGTTTCTTTCAGCGAATAGTGCAATGAAGGAAGCGCTGGGATACGATTCGTGAACGGTTTAAGCGGCGCGGCGCTGGAGGTTTCTTTTTTGGGGAAGGCTTTCCCGGCGCTGGGATGTTCCTGTTCTTCCGGCTTGATATTCTCCGATTCGGCTTCCGGAATGGAGTCGGAAAGGAAACTTTGTAAATCCTCATTTTCAGCGGCACCCGGTGTAAATTCAGGAGAATCGTTTGAGGAATCTGTATTCGTTTCCAACTCGGGAACCTCAAGATCCGTTTCAGAGGTTTTTATCTCGCAAGCTTTCGATGCAGGAGCCTCTCCTGATGTTTTTTCTCCCTGAATCAGATTTTCAGGCGCGATTGCCAACTGTTTTTGCTCAGCGTTATGCGATTTTAAAGGCATTTGACCACTTTGGAATGAAACATTCACAAAAGGCTTGGCTCGGAGTTTTTCATCTTGAGTCATCATTTCCGTCAAAGACGGAGTTTCGGCCAGAATAAATGGTTTTGAGGGAGCGGCTGAATTCTGGGCCTGAGGCTGTTTTTTGGTTTTCTCCGTTCCTGGGGAAGCCTCTGTATTTTCGTCTTCCTCATGGGTCTTCTGAAGTTTATTATAAAGCCTGGACCGTCTGTGCTTCGGGGCCTTTTCCGACACGGAAGGTTCCAGATCCGGCGATGCTTCCTGCTTGCTTAAAGCGCCTTTTTCCTGTACGTTTTCAGAAAATGGAGGCTCGGGCAAAGCACAAGGCAAATTGCCCTGCATCCGATCCTGGAATTCTTTTTCAAGATTGATTTTCTGACCATGCTCCAGTTCCGGAGTGGTCTTCATCAATGAATTTCCCGTCCCGATTCCCGTCGAGGGCATACGCGAGGAAGCGAGAGTCGCAAGGATCTTCTGATTTCGGAAAGCGGTCTGAAGAAAATTGGATTTCCGCCAGTCGAGCAACGCCCCAAGGGAATCACGAAGATTCACAAAAACCGGATACTTGGTCACTCCGTTCGTAAATTTCAATGCCATCATTAAAGAAGTCAGAGCGTTCGTGGAATCTTCGGATGGATCATTAATGGCATTTTTGGCCTCATTGATCGCCAGATAGTCTGCCCATTGCTCCATCGAATCAGGATTTTGTTCGAGAAAAACTTCCGTTTGCTGAATATCCCGCAAAACAATTTCCTGAAGTTCTTTTTTTGTGTTTTCGTGACTCAGTTTTTCTGCATAGAGGACGGAACCCACTAATGCAGCAATCACAAAAGAAAGAACGATGAAGATGGTTTTTTTGGTTTTGCTCATAAAAAACCCCTAAAATTGGCTTATATGACATTTAAATATTTACACACATATTTGTTGTAATCGTAAAAAACCAACCCGAAATTTACGGTTAATAGTCCCCTTTTTCATTTTAGAGCGATTCCCCCCCTTCACGAAACGGGTTGTTTCGGTTATAAAAGATGGTTGGTCAGGTTAAAATAAGACGATAAGGGGTTTCAGGTCGATGAAACAGGAAAAAACGTTTCAGGTTTCCACTTTGGGCTGTAAAGTTAATCAGTATGAAAGTGAGCAAATTCGGGAAATTTTATTAACTGCGGGATTTATACAGACGGATATTGAACCGGACTGGTGCATCGTGAACACGTGCGCCGTCACGCAGGAATCGGAAGCCAAATCGCGCCGGCTCATTCGGCAAAAAATTAAAAAGCACGCCCCGAAAAATGTCCTGGTTTTTGGCTGCTCGGCGGAAAACGCTCAGGATCAGTACGCGAAAATTCCCGGCGTGACGCACGTCGTGACGGCCCAAAACCACGGCGGAAACCGCGTTGCCGCCGTCCTTGAAGCGCTGGGCGTCCGTCTGAAAGCGTGCGAAGCCATTCTTTCAGGTGGTCTGCGTCAATTCGGCGAGCGTCACCGCGCGTACGTGAAGATCCAGGACGGCTGCGCGCAGTTCTGCACGTACTGCCTCATCCCGCACCTGAGAAACGAACTGACGAGCGTCCCCCCTGAAGAGGTTTACGAAGAAGTTCGCTCACTGGTTCGTCACGGCTACAAAGAAATCATCCTGACCGGGATCCATCTCGGCTACTACGGCCTGAACGAGCGCAGCCGGTCGCAGGTCGTTTGGACGATCGAAGACCGTAAAAACCCTCGCCGGACGAATCTGACCGACCTGATGGGCCGGCTGGTTTCCATGCCTGACGATGCGGAATTTCGCCTCCGGCTTTCCAGTCTCGAAGCGCACGAGGCGGGTGACGATCTGCTGCACATTATGGCCGAAAACCGGGAGAAAATCTGCCCGCACCTGCATCTTTCCATGCAGAGCGGCTCGCCGACGGTCCACCAGCGGATGAACCGGCCCGGGACGGTCGAACAGTACGTCGAGCGGTGCGAGGCGGCGAAGAAGATCCTGGACCATCCAGCCCTCACGACGGACGTGATCGTCGGTTTTCCCGGCGAGACGGAGAAAGAATTCCTCGAAACGTGCGACGTCGTGCGAAAAATTGGGTTTTCCAAGATCCACATTTTCCCGTTCAGCCCCCGCCCCGGTACACCGGCGGAAAAAATGGGCGATTCCATCCCGGGCGATGAAAAGCGGCGGCGTGAACTATGCTTGGCCGAAATCGAGCGGGAAATGAGGGAAAAGTTCCTCGCCGGGATCGCCAACCGGAGGAAGAAGTACCTCGTCGAGCGCTTCCACCCCGAGACCGGCACCGTGACTGGAACGTCCGAGTACTACACGCAGGAAGATTTCCCCGGCGAGGAGGGAATGTGCGGGACGTTTGTGGTGAGGTGAAAGTCTGAGAAAAGTGGCGAAAACGGGACCAAGCCCAAGGTGCAAGCCTGCGCCAGTTCAACCCCCGATTTAAACACGGATTTCCACGGATTTAAGGGATTAAAAGGATTTCGTTTTTTTCATTGAAAATCCTCGAAATTCTTAACCCTCATTAAATAATCCGTGGAAATCCTTCTAATCCGTGAAAATCCGTGTTTAAATCAAGGTTTGAAGTGGGGAAGGCTTGCACTTTGGAAATGGGTTTGTAGTTTCTGAAGCCTCATTTAATTCTTTAAAATCCGCCTCATCCGCCCAATCCGCGGGGCCTATAGCGGCTCGGGGCGTTTTCGGAGGGGCTGGGTCTCGCGTGCGCTGGATTACTCACCCTTCCTTTTCATCTTCGCGATTTTTCTCCCGGTCGAGCACAGCGGGATCGTTTCGAGTTCCTTTTCGCCGACCCAGCGAATCTCCCCGCCGCTGGGCGTTTCTTTTCGGGCGTTGGCCGAGCTGATCAACCGGCCGCGAAAGACGTGCAGCAGGATCCGGTATTTCGTCACGCTGTGGCGGATCCTGGCGGTCTCTTCCGTGATCTCGACCTCCAGGCCGGTGGTTTCGCGCGTGAATTTCTGAAGCTCGTCCTTCGGCGCGTCGCCAAGAATTTGGGTCCTGGGAAAATCCCAAAGGCCGGCCCACCATTCGCCTTGAACGTAACGCAGGAGGCAAACCTCCGACCGTTCGTTTTCAAGCAAAAGCGCCGCTTCCGTCCGCGCTTCGTAGGCCATTTTCGGGGCCGGGACCGGGATTTTCTCCGTGAGTCCCCGTCGGTACGCCTCGCACGCCCCACGAAGCGGGCAGGCGTCGCACTGCGGATCTTGCGGCGTGCAGACCAGATTTCCGAGGTCCATCAGGGCCGTATTGATCGCGCAGGGGCTTTCGCTGGACGTTTCGGCGGAAACGAACGACTCGGCCGTCGCCCAAAGGCGTTTTTGGGCCTTCGCGGCCGTGACGGGAAGCTCCAGAGCGATCAGCCGTGCATAAAGCCGCTGGGTATTCGCTTCCAGAATGGGGAGGCGCTGGTCGCAGGCAAACGAAAGGATCGCGCCGGCCGTGTACCGCCCGATCCCGGGAAGGGCGAGGACTTCCGCAAATGTTTCGGGAAATTCCGCCCCGGGCCGCCGCGCAATGATTTTGGCGGCGGCGTGAAGCTGACGGGCGCGCCGGTAGTACCCCAACCCCTCCCACTGCCGCAGGACGGTTTCCTCCTCGGCTTCAGCCAGTGCGCGGACGTCCGGGAACGCGGAGAGGAACCGCGAGTAGTACTCCAAAACGGTCTTGACCTGCGTCTGCTGGAGCATGATCTCGCTGACCCAGACTATGTACGGCGTCCGATCGATCCGCCACGGCAAATCGTGACGGCCATTTTCGGCAAACCAGGCGAGCAACGGAGAAATGTTCATTCCAGTTAGGAGTTAGGAGTGAGGAGTTAGGAGTTTTATTTTTTTAATTCTTCGTCTCTTTTGGAAAAAAACTCAAAGTTTTCACTCCTAACTCCTAACTTCTAACTCCTAACTTCAAATTGATTTTCCCCCCCTTGCAAAAATCTTTCAATCGGGTAAAATGAAGTCTGAAGTTTTTTCGTTTCTTTTCCTTTTGACTCACGGAGGTGAACTGTGGCTTA
>JAFTCU010000152.1 GCA_017454585.1 Thermoguttaceae bacterium
AATTCAAGTTTAAGCCCATCAAAATCGTGGAAGAATAAAGTTTCCTTTTATGAGCGACACAGAATCCATCACGAAGATCCATGAACTTTACACGCGCCTGAAAGAGCAGACCGCCCGCGTGATCGTCGGCCAGTCGGCCGTCATGGAGGAGTTGGTCATTGCGCTTCTGGCTGGGGGTCACTGCCTTCTGGAAGGCGTGCCGGGCCTGGCCAAAACCCTCATGGTCCGGACGCTTGCCCAGTCGCTTTCGCTCGAGTTCCAGCGGATCCAGTGCACGCCGGATCTGATGCCGGCCGACGTGACGGGGAGCGAAATGTTCCAGTCGCAGGACATTTCCGCGGGATTACAGTTCATTCGCGGGCCGGTTTTCACGAACATTTTGCTCGCGGACGAGATCAACCGGACGCCGCCGCGCACACAGTCGGCCCTCCTTGAGGCGATGCAGGAGCACCAGGTGACGTTCGGCCGCCAGCGGCACGCGCTCCCTGAGCCGTTTTTCGTCCTCGCGACGCAAAATCCGATCGAGCAGGAAGGCACGTACCCGCTCCCCGAGGCGCAGCTGGACCGTTTCATGTTCAAAAGCCGCGTCACGTACCCGAAGCGGGAGGACGAACTGAAGGTTCTTCTTCAAACGACGGGCGAGGCTCAGGCGGAAGTCAAGCCGGTCCTGACGCGTGAGGAGCTTCTGACCGCGATGCAGCTCGTGCGGCGGGTCCCCGTTTCCAATCCCGTGGCGGAATACGCGCTGGACGTTTGCCGCGCCACCCGCCCCGATTCAGGGCAGACCGGCGATTTGGCGAAATTCATCACCGAGTACGTCGCGTGGGGCGCCGGGCCTCGGGCGGGCCAGGCTCTTTTGCTTGGCGCACGGGCACGAGCGGTTTTGCACGGTCGTTTCTGCGTGGAGCGCGAAGACATTCAGGCCCTCGCGCCCTCCGTTCTTCGTCATCGAATCCAGACCCGGTTTTCGGCCGACGCGGAAGGCATCACGCCGGACTTGATCATCCAAAAAATCATTTAGTGTCCAAGAGACCGGAAAAGTCAGCACAAGAAAGGACTTTTCCGGTCTTTCGTTTCCTTCCCAGCACTTCCCAGAAAATTACCAGCCACTACCAACCACTCCCAGCCACTCCCGGCCACTCCCGGCAATCCCCCACCAAACTCCCATCCACTCCCGTCCTGCTACCGCCATGCTTTCAACCCGCCGCCAATTTCTTCAAACTGCCGCCCTTTCTGCTGCCGTGGGTCCATTCGCCTGTGGGGAAAATTCTTCGCCTACCCCATCGGTCATTCATTACATCGAATCGCTACGCAAGCCGAATGGCGGCTGGGGGTGGCCCGAGCAGTTTGACTCGTACCTGAGCGTCACGTTTTCGGTCCTCGGCGCGTACCACCTGCTTGGGATCCCCGTCCCAGAACCGGAAAAAGTGGTCGAATTCCTCCTGACTTACGGCCACCCGCTTGAGGGAAAAGGCCGCCAGTCCCGCCGCCACTGGGCCGAGCCGAAATTCATGACCTTCCAGCTCATGCAGTCACTCGCGTGGCTCGGGGGCAAGTCGGAACTGACGCGCTTCCGTTCCAAAGTCCTGAGCTGGAAAAAGCCGGCCAGCTACACGGCCGCGTACGAACTGGGCGAAAATCCGCCGCTCGATCAGGAAGCGTTTCCGTTCCTATGCCGCCAGTTACTCGGCGAGCCTTGCGACGAGCTGCGCGAGGTTTTCGAGCCGTTCTTCACCCAGCGTCAGCGCCCGGACGGATCGTTCAACTCCGTGCCGACCGACGACGAAAAATGCGGCGGGCCGGGAAACGTGATCTGCACGTTCCGTGCGCTTCAGGGGCTTTTGGCTCTGAAAGGCGAGAAGATCATTTCCAGTGAGACGTTTTCCCGAACTGCCGAGTGGTTCGCGGCATGCCAGCGTGAGGACGGCGGGTTCACGCACGCACCCAGGCCGGAAACGGGAAACGTTTCGGACGTTTATTACGCCTGGTGCGCCATTCGCGGCCTGAAACTACTGCGCCGTGAGGACCTCATAAAAAAAGCCCCGCTCGCCAACTGGCTCCGCTCGCTGACCAACGCCGATGGTGGTTTCGCGGACCGGCCCGGAGCGGCTTCCAATCCGTTGACGCTCTACTACGCACTGGACCTGATGAACGGCCTTTTCATCAGCCCGCTGGCCCACGAGCAACACGAAACGGCAAAAAACCACCCGGCGGAAACGCTGGACGTGATCCCGGCCAACCACCACGTTTACACGATCCAGTTCGAAGCCCCCGGTTCCGGCTCAGTGAGCGACGTGGTGATGATGGCGAAACGGCTCCAGATCCACCTCTGGGGCGCGAAAAACTCCACACCCGAATGGATCGACGCCGCCCAGAAAACCGCCCGCGAGCAAGGCGTTCCGGTTACGTTTTTCCCCTCCGACGAGCGCTACGGCTCCGTGAAACCGGTTCCCGGTTACGGCCGTTTCACCCACCTCGACGACCCGTTCGAAGCGCCACCGTGTGAAGAGGAAACGGCCCAGCAAAAATTCCAGATCTGGCAGGCGTGCGACCATGAACCGGCAGGCCGTCTGCTTCTCGATGAGGCGGAACTCCACGGCGGCTACGACCTGATCGCGGCTTTCCATTTCGGCTGCTGGAATTTCGTCGCGACGATGCCGTACCTGAAACGCTACGAGCGGTCGATCCCACTCACAGCCCTTCAGGACTCGCACGGCGAAGCGTGGTGGTGGCGCGAGCAGCTCACCGCCTTCCGCACGCTTTTCGTAGCCGAAAACCCGACGTGGAAAGGCTGGCTCGACGCCCTGAAACGCAAGCGCGTCGCGGCCGTCCGGAGAGACCAGTGGACGCAGGACCAGCTCCGCATCCTCGGCGGCTCGCCGGCCGTTCGAAAGTTTTTGACCGATCACGAGTCGGAATGGAAGTGGTGGGACGAGTTCGCCCAAACGCGCACATTCCCGAAAAACGCGGTTTCGGTCCAGTTCCTCCCTCCGGGCGCTCCGTTCGAGCCGGGAGCCAAACCGGACGCTGCGGTCTTGCGGATCCGCACAAACCTGGGTTGGATCGAGAATAAAGTCCTGGTCCCGGTTGGTCCCGAAATGGAAATCGTTCGTGCACAGCTCGACGACGGCCGGGAACTGCCCCTTCGCCGTGACCTTCGGATCCTGGACTCGCCCGACTACCTGAAAGGCTGCGTGGACGAGGATTCCACGTACGCCGACCTCCCGACCGGCGCGGCGGGCGTGAGTATCACGTTTCGCGAGGACGGCCGCGAGTTCATTTCCTACTTCCAGTTCCCACATTAACCCCTAATTTGAGACTCCAATTCAAATGAACCGCCATTTTATTTCCATCATTTCGTATCTCCTCCTGACCAGCTTCACCTTGGCCGATGAGCTTCACCTCTACGTCTCGCCGAAAGGGGACGATTCCGCTGCGGGAACATTTTTCGAGCCGCTCGCCACGCTCGAGGGCGCTCGCGATGCGCTGCGTTCCATGCGTAAAGCCGGGACGCTAAAGCCCGGGACCCCCGTAAGAATCACGTTTAAGGCGGGTTCCTACCCGATCATGACCCCGATCGAATTTTCAGCGGAGGACTCCGGAACGGCCGACGCTCCGGTCACGTTTGAAGCGGATCGTGCGTCGAGGGTCCGTTTTACCGGATCCGTCCCGCTCGAAGTGAATGGCCAATTGGTTACTGACGAAAAAATTCTCGCGAAACTCCCCGCCGCCGCGCGTGGTAGCGTCGTGGTTTGGGACCTTCCCGCCCTGGGGATCGAAAACGTCACGTCGGACCAGCCGAATGGGGCCAAAAATCCGCTGGGAGATTTGCAGCTCATCGTCAATGATAAACCGCAGACGCTGGCGCGCTGGCCGAACGGAGGTTTCCTCGATGTGGCGGGGATCCCTGTGGACGAGCAGGCGAAAGTGAAGGAAGCCCGCGAAAACCAGAAGGACTACAGAACCGAAAAATTTCAGTGGAAGGCCGACCCGGAAACCGACGCCCACATCGCGAAGTGGATCGACGAAGCGGAGCCGCGCGCTGCCGGTTTCTGGAAGTACAACTGGGCGGGGGACATGATCTCGCTGGGCGAAATCGACCTGGAAACGCGCACCATCACGCCCCTGAAACCCGGCTCCGGTTACGGCTACGGCCCGATCACCAACGCCTGGTACGGGTTTAACCTCCTCTGCGAGCTGGATGAAGAGGGAGAATACTACTTCGACCGCGCCACCGGGAAACTGTACTATTACTGGCCCCTCATTAAGGTAGGCAATCCAGCCGTAACACTCGGAACCGATCTTTTGCGCCTCAATCAGGTCTCGTTTGTGAATTTCAACGGGATCATCTTCGAGAACTGCCGCGGAACCGCCCTGAAAATCAACGGCGGCGAGGCCGTTCACCTGATTGGCTGCATCGTGAGGAACACGGGGATGAACGGGATCCAGATCGACCGCGGCCAGAACCACCGCGTGGCCGGGTGCGACGTTTCGTACATCGACTGGACCGGGATCTCGGTTTACGCCGGCGACCCGAAAACTCTCACGCACTGCGGGCACATGCTCGAGAACAATCACATCCACCACTTTTCACGCCGTCAGATGACGTACCACCCGGCCGTCCGCGTGGGCGGCTGCGGCGTCACGGTTTCGCACAATCTGATCCACGAAGGCCCGCACACGGCCGTCCTGTTCGGAGGGCGCGAGCACCAGTTCCTCGAAAACGAAGTGCACAGCGTGTGCCTGAACTCCGGCGAGATGGGCGCGTTCTACTGCGGCCGCGACTTCACGCTCGTCGGGAACGTGATGGACGGGAACTACGTCCACGACATTTACAATCCGCGCGGCCAGCGGAATCGGGCGTATATGCTCGACGACGGCGCCGCCGGACTGACGATCCGAAACAGCTGGATCGAAAACGTCGCCGAGGGGATCAGCCTTTCCGCCGTCGGGAACGTGATCGAAAACTGCACGTTCGTCAACTGCCAGCCTGCGATTTCCTGCTGGCAGAAGTGGGAAAACCCGGAAACCGACTACACGAATCCGGGCTACACTCACGCGCAGCTCCTGACGATCCTCGCCTCGGTCCCGGTCAACGAGTCGCCCTGGATCGACCGTTACCCGTGGCTCGCCCAGCTTCAGAAGTCGATCGACACCAAAACGCTCCGCTCCCCGGAAACCCGCACGGCGATCCGGAACAACCGGGCGATCAACTGCGCCGACCCGTGGATCGTGTTTATGATGGGGGAGAGGTACGCGTACTCCGAAAAGACGTGGCTCGTTGAAAAGAACGAAGTCGAAAACCTTCCCGCCGACAAAATCCCCACCTACACCGGAAAAGCTGGCGTTTACGACAGTCCCGAGCGCAAAACGTGGCCCGTGGAGCACCGCGTGAACGTCGGCTGCGGGAAGCTCACGTTCGAGAAATGAGCCCCCCGGTTTTAGTTTTCAGTTCCCAACTCCACCCTCCACTCTCCACCCTCCACACTTTAAAAAGGTCCCTCCCATGAAAAACTTCCTCCTTTCCGCCTTTTGCGCCGCCGCGCTGCTTTGCGCAAGCGGCCTGAACGCCAAAACGTTTTACGTCTCGCCGTCCGGTTCCGATTCCGCTGACGGCAGTCAGTCCGCACCGTTTGCGACGCTCGAAAAAGCCCGCGACGCCGTGCGCAATTTTCGGGCGCAAACCCCGAACGAGCCCGTCACAGTCCAGCTCGCGGGCGGACGTTACACGCAGACCCAGCCGCTGGTTTTCACTCCGGCGGACTCCGGCTCCAAAGACGCACCGGTCGTCTGGCAGGGCGAGGCGGACCAACGCGCCGTCATTTCCGGCGGTCTGGTCCTTTCCGGCTGGAAAGATGAAGGAAACGGCCTTTTCTCCGCCGCGGCTCCCGAATCGCTGAAAAAAGGCGGCCCCGGCGAATTCCAGGGGACGCAGCTCTTCGTCGAGCGCAAGGTCGAAACCGCGACCGGGACTTTTCTGGACGTTCCTTACACGCCGGAGCATCCGGACGTTCGCCGTGCGACCTGCGCTCGTACGCCGAACGTGGACCCGGAAGACCCCACCGCGTCGTACTTCTGGGCCAAAAAGATCAACATGGTCCAGAGCCGGAGCGCGCAAGGGTACGTCGTCCGCCCCGAGGACTTCCGCGCTGCTTTGGGTTTCGGCCCGGACACGCCGGACGAGAAACTCGCGGATCCCGCCTCGTTCGAGGGCGGGCTCTTTTACGCCTACTTGTACTGGAGCACGTCGTACAACCGGATCGAGTCGTACGACCCAGCCACGGGGACGGTCACGTTCACGCGTCAAACCGGCGTCTTTTTCCCGAACCGGAACATGCGGTGGCACCTGGAAAACTGCCGGGCCGCTCTGGACGTTCCGGGCGAGTGGTTCCTCGACCGCAAGGCCGGGCGTGTCTTCTACATTCCGCGCGAGGACGAAGATCTGACCCGGGACGCGGTCATTCTGAGCGTCTGCCCGCGCTGGCTGGTGGAGATCCAGGGGGACTGGCAGAACGGGAAGCCGGTCGAGTATTTGAGTTTCCGGAATCTCGTTTTTTCGTACTCGGACGCGGACATTTCGCCCGACTACAAGCACAGCGTTCAGGCGGCCGACACGCAGCGCGGCACGATCAACGCGTTCGGCTGGGAGC
>JAFTCU010000153.1 GCA_017454585.1 Thermoguttaceae bacterium
GATGCGCACGGCCTTTTCACCGGTCGGCTTTCCGTTTTCGTACTGCTCCACGCCCGCCAGATGAAGGACCGAGTAAAGGAGCGTGGAACCATGGCCCGAGGAAAGAACGAAACGGTCGCGTTGGGACCAGAGCGGATGCGCCGGATCGTAGTTCATGATTTCATTGTAAAGCAGGTACGCGACCGGTGCCATACTCATCGGCGTGCCGGGGTGACCACTCTTGGCGGCCTGAATGGAATCCATTACGAGCGTGCGGATCGTATTGATCGCCAGGGTTTCGACTGGAAGAGTCATTTGGAAGGACCTTTCTCGGAAAGAGGAAATGATAAAAAAACGTTTCCAGAATTTTACCCTTTTTTTAAAAGGTTTGCAAGGGGGAGGGACAAAAAAAACACCATGGCGAAAACTCACCATGGTGTGGATTTTCCAATTCCAGGACGAATTCACGGATTCGTTTTAACGACTTGCACTTCCAGCCGGAACACCGCGTCCCGGTTGATTAAAAATAAAACCTGAAACTGGAAAATGTTCGAGTCTCCGGGCGCGGTCAAATGGAGTGCTCAAATGAAACCGGCCCGGCAACGAATCAGTTGTAAATCATCCGGAATTTCGCGCTCTGAACCTTGGGGAAAACGGGTCGGCCGGAACCGTCACCGAACTGGAGCCCAGCCGACTGCCGGGTCACGCCGTAAAGCATTTTGGTTTCCGTCCCGTCGATTTGGATGAGCCCCTCCGAATCAAGAGTCACGATGGCGTAGAGCGCGTCCTCAAAAATGACTGTGTGCGCCGCAAGAGGGAATTTTTCGCAGAGTTCCTTCGGGTATTTGTCGTGAAAACGTTCCACCCAGTCGAACGACGCGGAGTTCACGTCGAAATAAACGATCCCGTTCAGAAGCCGCATAAAATCGCGGTGGTGATGGCCGTTCATGTACATGCGGACGCGGCCGGGATGGGCGGCGTTGACCGCTTCGAGCATCTTCCGGACGTCCTCCCAGTTTGCGATCCCGCCGACTTCGCGCTCAACACTCTGGTGACTGAAAAGAATGCACGGGAACGGCGAGGTTTCGAGCGTTTCTTTCAGCCACGCGAATTCTTCCGGCGGAATATTCGCGATCGCGTTTCCTTTGTACTTGAAGTAATTCCCGTGGTCGTAATGGGTGAACGTCCCGTCCTCGTTCCGGAAGTAGTTCGCATCAATGGCGACGAACCGGAAACCCTTGCAGTCGAAATAATAGTAACCTTTCGGGGCTTTGTACGCCTCAAACGTTTCCTCGAAGCCGCAGCCGTCGAAATCGTGGTTTCCCATCACGTGATGGCTGGGGATCTGGAAGTCGTTATACTGCGCCACGAAATCACCCATTTTAGCCGGATTATGGCAGAAATCGCCGCAATGAATGATGAAGTCGCAGTTTTCCTCAAGAGCGCGGGCCTGAATTTTGGCCAAACGCTTAGGCGCTTCACTGAAAAAAGAGGCCGGATGGTGGTGAATGTCAGAAAAAAGACAGAATTTGACGGTCTGTTTCTGCTGGACCTCTCCAGCGAGCGCGGCCCCGGAAACGGCGGCGAGCGCGGTGGAGGTCAAGAAATTACGGCGGGAAAGAAACGACATTTGAAATCCTTTTTAATGTTCGATCTGTGAGTGACTGATATTTGGCGCGGTTCCTTGCGTCAACGTGAAAGCTGGTCAAACAAACGGCGAAACTTGGGCATACGCCCCTCCAAATAGTCCAGCCAGCGTTCCGGTTTCCAAAGCTCGATGCAGACTGCCGCGCCAACAACGACTACGTCGCCGCCGGGGTCCACACCGAGAAATTCCCGGAAACCTTCAGGAATGACGAGCCGTCCGCGGCCCGCGAACTGGACTGGACGCTGGCGGGTCGAAAGGAGCCGACCAAGCGTTTGAAGCTGGTCGATCCGGCCGTTCATGTGACCGGCGGCCATTTTGTCCTGAATGAGTTTAATGCCTTGTGTGAGTTTTTCCTTCCAGAGGGCCGAATTCCAGAGGCTCAGGCAGCCAGGCCGCTCTTTCGTCAGGATACACTCCTGCCCCTCAATGGAATGGGTCAGCGCATCACACATCTCGACGGGAATCGAAACGCGGCTCCGCTCATCGAGTGTGCGGAGGTATTCACCCAGGATAAAATCAACAGCGGAATCCATGGTTCAAACTCGTTCCAATTGAGTTTAACGAAAATCGAAACGCCGCGTCTTAAATCCTTGCTCAACCTCGGCAAAGGGTGTAAAACCCACAAATTAATCCCTTTTTAAATCCTTAATGGGATTAAAACCCACGTATTCAAGTATAGCAGATAAATTTGAAATTGCAAGGGGGTTTCAGAAATTTTTTGGAAATTTTAGAAAATTTTTTCTGCTCTTGCACAAAACTCGTTTTTTTGTTAAAATCCCCCCAGATTCAGTTTAGATTGGAACCACACTTTTCGAAAGACCTTTTCATGACACGTTTCCTTCTCCTTTTGGGAATTTTCCTTACGCCGTTTGCCGTGTTGGGGGAAAATCTGCAAGTGCAGAATGTTAGCGGAACGGTTTCGTGTGAAAAGTGTTTGAAGATTCCGGACTATGAAGCGATTTTTGATTCCGCTTCATTTCGTCCGCTTCCCGAAGGTGTTACGGAGGAAAAACTCATTGAGGCCTTTTGCTCGGCGTGGCGGGCGATCGACGAAAAATTGGCAATCGTCGCTGAGCTTCAAAAGAACCCGAAGGCCGGGACATCCGGAAAGGAAATCGAAAAACTGGAAGGCGAGATCCATACGCTTTACCACCAGATGATGGACTGGATCGGTCCCGTTTGGTATTTGGCCCCACAGAAAGTCGAGGTGAAACGTTTTGTGTTTTTCCTTCTGGCTCGGGCGTTGGAAGGGGATCAGTACGAAGCGGCGTATGTACTCTCGCGGGAACTCATGGCCCGGAAAGCCTACGAGGAAAACCCGGTTTTGTACGAAATGGCAGGAATTTCTGCGTTCATGTTGAGCAAGTTTGATGTGGCGCACCACTGTTTCACTCAGGCGCAAAAGAGCAACGCCCTGTCCGGGACTGCGGGGGTTTACCTCGATTTGATCCCGTACTATACGCAGGCGTGGAAAACCGAGCAGGCGCTTCGGAACCAGGAATCCCGAAAAGGAACCGCTCCACGGGTCCTGCTCACGACAACGCGCGGCGAGGTGGAGATCGAACTTTTTGAGGATTCCGCCCCACAGACGGTCCAGGCGTTTCTGAAACTCGTGAGTGAGGGCTTTTACGACGGCGATTCTTTTTCGACGGTTTTGAGCGGCTTGCTCGCCAGAACGAACCGCGTTGCGTCGGGAGTCACGATTCCGGATGAGTTTACGCTCCTTTCCGCCCGGAAACATTTTCGCGGTTCGGTCGTGATGATGCACGGTGCGGGAAAAGATTCCGGTCACTCGCAGTTTTTTATCATGCTGGTTCCAGCGCCGCAGCTGGATGGCAAATTCACGGTTTTCGGCCGGGTCACACGCGGCATGGAGGTAGTTTCGGCCCTGAACCGGGTCAACGAGCGCCAGCCGGAGAAGAACACGCCGGGAACCAAACCCGATCAGATTTTAAACGTTAAAATTTTGAACCCATAAACCATAATCAGATTTCAGAAAGGTGAAGATGAAATACGCACTCAGATTTTTGGCTTTTGTGCCGGTCGTTTTGTTGGCTGGAATGATTTTCGCCCAGAATACTCAGGCTCAGGCGGCAGATGATCCGCTCGTGGCGGAATTTCAGGCCAAATTTGCGGCCTATCGGGAAGTTTCTGCTCAAATTGAGAAACTTCAGCAGGATTTTGAGGCGGCTGCCAAGGCTCAGGACCAGGCCAAAATCAAGGAGATCCAAGCCTCGGCTCGCACAATTCTGAAACAGGCCGAAACGACTTTTATGAATGCAGTACCGGTTGCAAGTGCTTTGTATGCTAAAACAGATGGAACCAATGACGAGCTGAACCAGTTCATGCTCACTTATGCGAATTACCTTCTGACGGTCGATAATTACGACGCGGCGTACCAGCTTTTCGCTTCTTTCCTGAGCAAGGGAATGCATAAAAATCACCCGGAAATCTTTGAAATGGCAGGCGTCGCCGCCTTTGGAAGTAACAGATTCAATGCGGCCAAGAAGTGTTTCAACTACGCCACGCAGACCAAGACTCCGCTCTCCCAGCAGGCTCAAATGTACCGGGATGATATTACTAATTACTACGAAAAAGAATGGATGCTCGAAGTCCAGAAAGAACAGCAGGAAGCTCAGGCCAACAATCTGCCGGAAGTGCTGATCCGCACGACCGCCGGCGACATGAAAGTCGTACTTTACGAAAATGAAGCGCCGAACACCGTCGCGAGTTTCATCACTCTGGTCGAAAAGGGGTTTTACAACGGGTTGAGTTTCCATCGTGTTCTGCCCGGTTTCATGGCTCAGGGCGGTTGCCCGAAGGGTGACGGAACGGGGGACGCAGGATACAAACTGCCGGAAGAATTTTCCAAACCCGGAGCGCGTAAACATTTCCGTGGCTCTCTGGCGATGGCTCGTTCCATGGACCCGAACTCGGCCGGCTCGCAGTTCTATATTTCGTTCCTGCCGACGAAGTTTCTGGATGGTCAGTACACCGTATTCGGTCGCGTAGTGGAAGGACTCGATACGCTTTCAAATATTCAGCGTGTTGATCCTGAACGTCCGATTCCGGGCCTGGAGAAAACGAAAATCATCGAGATGAGAGTTCTGCGCAAGCGGAATCACGACTACAGCAATTTCAGAAGAATGTAGAAAAGATCGATTCCAAGCGAATATTCTCCTGAAAGAGGGTCCTGGGGCGAAAACGTTTTCGGCGTTTGTCCCTTTGGACCCTTCCTTTTTTCACATGCGTTTCACGAAATTTTCCAGCAGGCGCGCCCCGTTTCCCTGGCTTTTTTCAGGATGAAACTGTGTCGCGACCAGATTGTCCCGTGTTACGGCCGAGCAGAATTCGTAGCCGTAAACGGTTTTCGCAGCGACATACTCAGGCCCGGTCGGGACAACGTGGTACGAGTGCACAAAATAGAAATGCGTCCCCGGCTCAATTCCCTTCCAGAATGGATGCTCCGGCTGCTCGACCGTCACCTGATTCCAGCCCATGTGGGGGATGGAAAGTTTTTCACCGGCGGCCTCGCGTTGGGCTTCCGTGAATTGAAACCGTTTTACTTCACCGTGGAAGAGGCCCAAGCCCTCGAACTCGCCGTTTTCCCAGCTTTTATCGAAGAGCATCTGCATGCCGAGACAAATCCCCAGAAACGGCGTTCCGGTTTTGATTTTTTCGAGCATTGGCTCCACCAGACCGCTGGCTTTCAGGAAACGAATGGCGTCTTCAAACGCGCCGACTCCGGGGAGGATCAGTTTTTCCGCTTTGAGTACTTCTTCCGGTTTCGTGATGAGGGCGCAGTGTACATTGTGCCGTTCGACGGACTTCTGCACACTGTTCAGGTTTCCCATCCCGTAATCAATGATTCCGACTTCGATCATGGCCTTTCTTCCTCGCCATCGTTTGTTTCTTTTGGCTCGTTTGCGCGACGTTCCAGTTCGCCTTCGACGTCCATTGGGATCGAAAACCGTTCGTCAAACCAGCCGTTCAGGTCGGCCAGTCTGCAACGTTTCGAGCAAAACGGCATTGCGTCGCTTTTTTCGGGATCAAATTGTTTTTTACACGTCGGGCAGGTTAAAAAAGACATAATTTTTTCAAAATGAGGACTAATCAAAAAAGGGATGAAACCACCTGAAAAGGAAGTGTCATCCCCGTGTGAAACAATGATTTTGGGCGCGTTTACTTGCTCACGACCAGTGCGGCCGCCTGACCGTAATAATTGTAGGAAACGACCAGAGCTGCTTTCTTGCCAGCCTCAATCGATCTGGGTGAACCGGTCACAAGATCCACAGGAAGGGCCGGATCTGGTTCAGCGCAGTTTACAATTGCCGGAATGGTGTTCTGCTTGAGAGCCTCAACAGCCGCAACGACGGAAACCGCGGAGGAACCGCAGAACGCATAGCCCGTCGCACTGTTAACGCACGTAACCGGAATGTCACTTCCAACGGCTGCGGCAATCGCTTCGGTTTCTTTCTGGTCGTGGAATTTCGACGCCAGGCCTTGCGCCATGACAAAAGCCAGATCTTCGGATTTCAGGCCGGAACGTTCCATCGCGAGTTTGATCGCATTGAAAATACACTTCCCTGTGAATTTTTCGACGTTGATTTTAACTTCTTCCTGCTGAGGGGCGAAATCCAGGCCAGAATTCCACACGGCCTCGGCAGTTTCACCGTAACCGAGGACTTTCCCATAGACGGGAACGCCGCGTTTTTCAGCCGATTCACGGGTCTCAATGATGACAGATCCGCCGCATTCCCCGAGGACCATTCCATCGCGATTTACGTCAAAAGGTCTGTACGCTTTCGTCACATCGGACTTTTCAAACGTTTCGGGGAACATTTGGAAGTGAGACTGGTTCTGTGGCATCGTCGAAGAGTTACAACCACCCGTGTACATCAAATCGGCCGCGCCTCGATCAATGGCTCGAATCGCCTCAATGATTGCCGCAACGCCACCCATATCACCGACGACCAAGGTATTGCTCGGGCCACGTAAATCATTCGCGACTCCGATGTGGCAGGCGGTCATATTCGGCAGATACTTGAGCATCCAAAGAGGATACATGGCATCCATGTTATTTCCAAATCTGGAGGGAACAAACTTTTGTTCCTCGTCCATCGCGCCTTTATAAAGTGGAACGATTTCGGAAAGGTCCGCCAGAGGCATCATCGCGCCGTAAACAATTCCCTGCCGTTCAGGATCGACCGGTTTTTCATTGAGCTGTGCATCTTCCCAGGCATAGTCCGCTGCCGCAACACCTACCTGGATGTCACGTGCCATAACTTTAATGCTTTTACGGGGACGAATGCGTTTTTTGTCCAATTCCTTAATCGATCCTGTAAACGGATTATTAAGACCGGCAGCCAGAAGCTCAGCGTTATCCCAATCTGCAAAGAGTGTGATTCCGCAAGCCCCATTCATCAAGGCATTCCAGAATGTTTCAACTCCAGAGCCGATCGAAGAAGCTACGCCTAATCCGGTAATTACGATTTCAGGTGAATTTTCCATAACAAAATCCGTTCAACTCAACGCAGGAAACAAAACACCGCGTTAAATAGTCGATAAACAATTTAAAGGCAGGTACAACCTGCGCGAGAAAATTGATTTTCCGGCTATTATACTTTAATTCCAAAATTTATCAAGCTCCCCCTTTTTAAGTTTGATTTTAAAAAGGGAAAGAGTGTTCTAAACAAACACATTGTATTAACTATAACGGTTTTTCGGGAACTGATATTTAGAAAAAATAGTCCAAAAAGGAAATATAATCATTAAAAAAAGGAAAATTTATATCAGTCTCCTATATCATACACACGATAAGTCTTTTCGCATTTTGTTCCGGCTTTTTCCAGGCTTCCTCGGGAATAATTGTTTGATTCCAAAACCCAGGAAAATTCGGCTTTGTTGATACCCCATTTTTTTGCAGCCGGAATGAGTGCCTGCATAAGCAGTAACGGGATCCCCATCATCTGGTACTCGGGTAAAACGTTTGCGCTGATGGAGCGAATTTCCTGAAAGTGTTTCTTCGTGTTCAAAAGCGTAAGGAACCCAAACGGGAAAAGTTTTCCTTTGATTTTCTTGATGGCCGGGTTGAAGTCCGGCAGGCAAATGAGTACACCGATCGGTTTCCCGTCAATTTCAGCGCAAATCGCCAAATCAGGAACCAAAAGGGTTTTAAGTCCCTGGGCCTCCTGCTGGAGTTCTTCCGGGGACATGGGGACGTAACCCCACGTGTTCGAGATCGACCGATTGTAAACGTCAAGGAACATTCGGACTTCTTCCTCGAAACGGGATTCATCCATTTTACGGACTTTCACATTGAAACGCTCTTTGATCGTTTCCGCCAGTCCCGTGTATTTATTGATAATGCCCGGGAGCATATCGAGGTAACCGACGAACGCGTACATATCCTGCGATTTTTGGAAGCCGTAATTCTCGATCAGGCGCTCGTAATATTTTGGATTATAGGTCATCATAAACATCGGGGAATTGTGAAACCCTTCGATCAGAAGACCTACTTCGTGATTCATGGATGGATTCATTGGGCCGCGGATATTATGTATGCCCTGTTCCCGGAGCCAGGCACGGGCCGCGTCGAACAGCGCGTTGGCGGCTTCCTGATCGTCTTCACATTCAAAAAAACCAAAAAAACCACGATTGTCATTGTATAAATCAAGGTGGCCCTGATTCAAAATCGCTGCAATTCGACCAATAACTTTTCCATTTCGGCGGGCAAGAAATGTCTGGATCCTGTTACGAAGATAATAAGCGTCTTTCCTGAATCCGATAAGGCCTTTATGAGTACAAAGCAACGGCGGAATCCAGTTTTCGTCCCCATGGTAGATTCTCCATGGGAGCGCAAGAAATTCGCGTCGGTCCCAAAAACCTTTCACGGGTGAAACTTCAACATTGGCCATAAACTTTCCTTTCTGAAAATACTCTTAAAGTCTTATCAACAAATTATAACAATTTTTTGGAAAAAAGGAAGGGCGATTAGAGGGTTTTTCGAGTTTTTTATAAAATACTGTCAAAATTTCTTTTTTTTCGGAATCCCTGATTCTCCTTTAAAATCGGAATGGATTCCTGATTTTTTCTTTTGCCCCCCTTTCTTTTTGAAAAAAAAGGAGTAAAATCCAATTAGACAATTATAATATTAAGAGTATAATATTCTATGGAGAAAGGGCGGACTGATGGAAGAAAAAATTTCTCAAATTATGAAAAGTATTTCGCGCCGCATGGAAAAAAAGGCGGCTTCCGAGCTTGGCAAACTTGAAAATATCGCGGAAAAACGCCTGAAAAAAGCAGAAAAAAAGAACCCTCGCAGTTTTTTTGTGGTTAAAAACAGTTTGGGGAAAAATCTGGCAAATTTAATCGTGGGTCGTTATTTTCGGCAAGTTGAGACTCTTCTCAAACAGGATAATCAAGAAAAGGCGGAGAAAGTGCTGCGCCTTGTGATGCGATGGAATCCACTTTTCGCGCCGGCCTGGTTGACGAGAGCAAAAATTGAGTTAAGGAATAAACACGAAAAAGAAGCGATCCTGTACGCAACCTGCGCGTTAAAACTCGATCCGGGTTTTACTGAGGCGATAAAATTCCGTGCGGAAGTAGAAAAACAGCTGGAACTCAGCGAGCTTGCGATGATGGACTTTTTGCAGCTTTCAGAGAAATGCCCGAATGACCTGGATGCGCTGTTGGCTCTCACCGAATATATGATCGAGCAGGGCTATCTTGAAGCCGCGGAGCCTTATCTTTTACGGGCGTATGAACTGAAACCTCTCATTTCTGTTAAAATGAGACTGGTCCAATGTGCCTGTGCGAATGATGATCTCTATAAAACAGTAAAGTTGGGCAGGACAGCTTACAAAGAGTTTTGGAAGGAAATGCTTGAAGGAACGGACGTTTCGGGCGAAACCTTTGAGCAGAGAATGGCTCTTCTGGATAAAAAGCCCGTGTTAAATGGAATCTGCAAGACCAAAGATTTATATTGCGCATTTTTAAAGGATTTCCTGGCAGCTCTGTACAACGTTGGGGATGAGGAGGAAATTCAGAAGGTTTGCGAGGAAATCATTTATATGAGTCCAGAGGACAGCTTTGCCAAGACCACCCTGGCAAAGATTCTCATCGGTTTGGGCGAAGATGACCGCGCCGTGGATTTTTTAAAGGAAATACGTGAAGAGGATTTTGAATATCCTTTCGCGTGTTGGCAGCTTGCAGAATTACTATACGAAAAGGGTGATTGGGAGGAGACGCTCAAGTATTATCAAATCACGATCCATAAAAAATATCGTGTGGAAGATTCGTTTCACAAGATTATTTTCTGCCTGAACAAACTTGGTAAAGACGACGAGATACTCGAACTCTGTACGAAATTGATTGCCCAGGGTATTAAGGGGCCCGAACTGCATTACGTGCGCGGAAGCCTGCAATTTATGAAAGAGCAGATTGATAAGGCGCTGGATGATTGGCTGATTGCGATACGTATGGATCCCAAAAATTCGCTGATCTGGTTCTCGCTTGCTATGGCTTACGTAAAGAAAAGTATGCTGGATAAAGCAGGCGAAGCGGCAAAACACGCTCTGCAGCTGAATCCCAGTTTCAGGGAAGCTGGTGTTATTCTGCTCCAGATTCTGGATGTCCAGAGGAACTACGACGAGATGTATCGCGTTCTTGATGAAATGATCCAAAACGTGAGTCCCAAAGAGGATTTTATGATTCTGAAGGGGGATTTGCTGTGTCGTAAATGCCGAAATTCGGAGGCAATGGAAATCCTCAATGAGGTGTTGGAACTCTGTCCGAACCATCCGATCGCGCTTGCCAGCAGATCGGAGGTCTGGCAAAACGAAGAGAACTGGCAAAAAGCGTATGAGGACATCTCGGCGGCGATACAGGCTGCTCCAGATATTTCGAGGTTTTACCTGACTCGCGCGGTTTGCGAGGCTTATTTGAAAGATTTCCAGCATGCTTTGGAGGATTGTGAAGTATTTTTGTCCCATAATCCCGATAACATTGGGGGTATTCTGTTCCTGGGGACGATGAAACTGGAATTGAAACAGCCTGAAGCGGCAATCGTTCTTTTCCAGGAGGTACTTAAGAAAAATCCGTGGAATGTGGATGCTATCCTGAAATGTATCAGGGCAAAAAGGGAGATGAATCTCTTTGAATCCGCTTTGGAGGATGCGGATCGCCTGATGGAGATGGATTCCAGGGACGATAATTTTCGCGAAGTACGATTTGTTTTGCTTCTGGATCTCAAGCGGGAAGCTGAGGCGCTGGAATATTGCCAGAAAATTTTGGAAGATGACCCGAACTGTATTCCAATCCACTATGATCGTGGAACGATCCTGTTGAATACGGAAAGACAGGAGGAAGCTCTTCAGGAATTTGAGTGGGTCTGCGAACACGATCCCCAATCCATTAAAGCCCATTTTGCCCGTGCACTGGCCCTGAACGCCCTCTTCCGGCACGATGAGGCAATGGAAGCACTGAATCTGGTGCTGAAAATCAACCCGGATTTTATCCCAGCGCTTTCTGAAAAGGCCATGACCTACTCAAGTTTGGGAAATGTCGATTTTGCATTGGAGCTTTTTGATAAAGTCCTTGAAAAAACGCCGAACGATGTTCGCATACTTAATATGTGCGGAACGCTTCTGGCTTATAAACGCTGTTATGATGAAGCGAAGGAAAAGTTCCGGAAAGCTCTTGAGATTCAACCGGACCACGCGATTTCATTGAGTAATCTGGGCCACGTACTACAGATCTGCGGTGAATTGGAAGAGGGACTGCAAACGTTGACTCTTGCGATTCGCTATGACTCCGATTTGGCAAAAGCGTACTTGAGCCGGGCTGAAATTTATATGAAAATGTATTCCCTGGAAGAAGCCCGGCAAGATATTGATATGGCTCGGCAAAAGGCTCAGACCACTGGAGACGAAGATGCTCTTGTGAGGGCGTATGACGAGTCCCAAAAACTGAAAATCCTGGAACAATTACTGAATTTCAGGCATGGCGGGGATGACGACGATACAGATTTGGACGAATGGAAAGAAGAAGATGATACCGATGATTGGCAGGATGAGAGTGACGACAAGGATATGGATTTCACGACAATCCTAAAAAAATACATTGACATCCTGAACAAAGAAAAACAATTAGAAAAGAACCTTCACTCGCTGGACGATTCTTCTTTGGAGGATACGGAGGATGACTCCGATGACGATTTAGATGATGGCGATGATGACTTCGACGAAGAAGATGATTTCGACGAAGACGATTTCGACGAAGACGATGAAGATTCCTTCATTGATTGGGACAGCTGGGATTCTTGTGATGATTGGGATGATGATTCCGAAGAGGATTTGCGGAAGGAACTGGAAGAAAACCCGGAAGACTTCGATTTCTCCGTAGATTGTGAAAATGAACAAAAGAATCTGACTTCGGAATTTATGCAACTCGAAAAAATATTAAGCTGCGAAGTTCCGATTCGGGAGGCGACTAATGAAAATCAGGACGAGAAAAAAGGGCCGGTAACCGAGAGGAATGATTCTCACAAAGAGGCGGTTCCCGAAGATGATGGATCGGAAATTGTGGTCAAAAGGGTTTTGCATTATCTCGATCTTACCCTTGGAGAGGATTCCGGGGGAAAGAAAGATGTAACGCCAGGGCAGGTCCAGCAGGCTGCCGATTTTTTGAGTTGGGTTTTTCAGCTCTGGGATTCTGAAAAAATGGAAGAACGGCCTAAACCTGACGAAGAGACCGAAGAAGGTGAAAAAGACATTTCTTATATGTCACCGGTCGTAATTAATTGTCCCGAAATTGTTCAGAAACACCCGGAAAAAGCCATGATTCTTTCCAGTTCGGAAGTGCCAAAAGAATTGAATTCCATGGTTCCCATGGCGGTGTATATCCGTTACAAGGAAAATCGGGAGTTCTTTTTCGAGCAGCTTATGGATGTTTCGGACATTCTGAATCAGGCGATGGATGAAGCGAAGACTGTCGATCAAAAATGTGATGTTCTGCGCCGCAAGGGGGAGTTCGGGTTCCTTATGAAACTGGTTATGAATGAATTGGTGAATCGGGAAAACGAGATACTTCTGGTGTTTACGAATTTTCTGACGGAATCCGTTATGGATGAGTTGAAAGATCTTAATTAAATTTTCCCCTTTTTACGAGTCCCTTTCTTTCACAAGGGGCTCGTTTCATTTAAAGGACCCTTTCTGGACTCTTTGAAACGATTCTTCTGATTGGTCCGATTGTTGAAAAATTTCCGATTTTTCCAAAAAATCCATAAAAACGCCAAATGAATATAAGGTTTAAGGCCGGTTTTGTCGATTATTACAATAAACCGACTGTACGGATTATAGGTTTTTAAATACCACTATGTATTTTAACACCTTTTCCGGTTACGTAATTTGCGCATTTTCCCAATGTTCACGGTGTAAGGAGATGCCGAAGGAAGAATAAACAAATTGCGTGCCAGCCGATTCGAACTAACATCCAGTACAAACGAAGATTTAGGTTCCAGTTATGTTACAGTGTATTAAGACAAAACGGTTTTTAAGCGGGTTGCTGGCGCTTTTAATGGTGAGCGTCCTTCTCACCGGCTGCCGCCCGTTTGATCACTATGATGACCCTCTTGGGAAGAAGGTCTCAGAAGAGATGGAGCCGCCGCGGGAGTTGAGCATGATGTCACTCCCGGCCTACCGGATCGCACCGCCTGATGTGGTGACGATCGAGCTCCAGAAGATGATTCCCAAACCACCCTATTACCTCCAGTCGCTGGATGTGATTTATGTACGTGTTTTGGGCACACTGTACGATCAGCCGATCGACAACTACTACGTCATTTCTGCCGAAGGAACGGTGGACCTCGGACCCAGTTACGGAAAACTGCGTGTCGAGGGTTTGACGGTGGACGGCGCTCGTGACGCGATCCGGACCCATCTGACGCAGGTTCTCCGTGCGCCGGAAGTCTCTGTCTCGTTGGCTCAAATGTCTGCGATGCAGCCGATCAACGGTCAGTACCAGATCGGCCCTGACGGGACAGTAAACCTTCGTTACTACGGTTCCGTTCACGTGGCGGGTATGACGCTGATGGAAGCCAAATTCGCCATCGAGAAACATCTTTCGCACTACCTGAGCTCACCAATCGTTTCCATGGACGTAGTTGCGTACAACAGTAAAAGCTACTACATCATTACGCAGGGTGCGGGCAATGGTGACAATGTGCGCAAGGTCCCGATTACGGGTAACGAAACGGTTCTGGACGCCATCGCTCAGATCGGCGGAATGTCGCAGATTTCCAGTCAGAAAATCTGGATCGCGCGTCCGGCTCCTGGAAATTACGCGTGTGAACAGCGTTATCCAGTAGATTGGGCGGCCATTTCGAGTGGAGCCTCAACCGCGACGAACTACCAGATTATGCCGAACGACCGTGTGTTCATCGTCGAGGATAATTTCACGGCGACCTCCAACTGGATCGGCCGGGTTATGGCACCGTTTGAGCGGGCGGCTGGTGTTCTGTCCCTTGGTGCGAATACGGCTCGAAACATCCGTAACTGGGATCAGGATTATTACGGCGGTTACTAATTCAAAGTCAATCGTAAAAAATATTGGATGGACGATGTGTGAACAGGACCTCCGTACATCTCCTTCCGTGAGAACTAACTGGAAATTCCGGGCCGTTACAGGAGAAAAAGGAATTATCCGCTCAGCGGCCTGTTAAAACTCAAGTGTACGAGTATAAATAAACGCACGATACTTCATTCCCAAACACAGAAATGGGGTTTGAATCATGAATATGAACAAAAATGCACGGATTGGGAGCGCGGCTCTGGTCATTTTAGGTGTCAGTTTACTCGCTTCCTCGGCAAACGCAGGGATGCCGCCGAGTCGTCAAACGCCGATTATTGTTCCGACAGATAAAAGAGACGTGGTCGAAGTTGGACCGTGTCAGCTTCCCCCGTGTGTAGGTGGGGTCACGTGTACACCGAACGCCCGTGATTACGGTTACTATGAATCCACTTGGCGCCAGTGGCCAACACAGCAGCGCTATGACCAGAAATTCCCCGAGGCGTTGAACAGTACCCCGATCAGAAATAAAAAATCTTCCATTACTACAACGGAAGCCGTGCCTGTACCGGTACCCGCCGCGAATGTTTTGGAACCTGCCCAGACGAAACCGATCATTGATTCGGATTCGATCACGATTCAGGATGATCCGGAACCCGTTCCCGCCATGGGAAATTTTGAAGGATTGAATACCAAGCCTTCTACGACGATTATTACCGAGCCGGTCAAGAAAGTTGACCCGCTTTTGGATTTCAGCAGTAATTCCGTTCCGGGCATTTCAACAGCCCCGGCTGTTTCCAATACACCTGCTGCTTCTCCGAATTTGGAGCCATTCCCGGCCTCAGAACCTGCTCCTGCTGCGGCTCCGGCTCCTGTCGAGGCTCCGGCTCCCCTTGAAGCCCCTGCTCCTGTTGAGGCTCCAGCTCCCCTTGAGGCTCCGGCTCCCCTTGAAGCCCCGGCTCCTGTTGAGGCTCCGGCTCCCTTACTGGAAGATACAGAGTTGACACCGCCGACTCCAAAAGAAAACTCGCCGTTGATCGAACCCAGTGACGATTCGGACGATTCTCTGAGTGTTCCGGTTTCAAAGGGCAGTCAGAACGAGGAACATTCTATCATCGTTTCCAAACGTGACCAGGCTTTGAATCCTTACGACCAGGCGTCTGACCCGTACCAGGCGACCATTCAGGTTTCCCACGAGGAAAAGCCGGTCGAAACCCTGGACCCGTTCCAGACGGCTGTGATCCCAAGCGAGGTGCAGAATGCGGCTCCTGCAGCGCAGAACGTTCAGGAATCCGTTCCGGCTTCGACTCCTGAAGTTCCTGAAATGAACAAAATTGGTCTGGAAGGCTTTTGCCCGGTAACGCTCCTTGAAAGTGAGGAGTGGGTGGAAGGAAAAGAGGAATGGACTGTTATGAACCACGGAATTACGTATCATCTGGCCAATGCCGGTCAGGTGCAGAAATTCCTGGCCAATCCGGATGCCTATACACCTGTGCTGGATGGCGCTGACCCGGTCCTTTTCGCAGAAACCGGTGTGAAGAACCCCGGAAGCGCGGATAACTGCGTGGTTTTTGAAGGTAAGCTCTTCATGTTTGCTAATGAAGAAAACCTGAACAAGTTCTTCGCGAACTCTGCCGCTTACACGAATGCAATCCGGAAATAAGATTTTTCAAAGAAAATCCTGATATTCAAGGAACACGGATCAAGAGATTTGGTCCGTGTTCTTTTTGGTAATCATATCTTGCCGGTACTTTTTCTGGCTGCAACGGTAAAAATTTCAAAAAAATCTTTTCACCCCTTCTTTTCAAAACGCCCATTTTCGTGTATAATAAAATAAATTATATTTTATGGAATCTTTTGGGGAGTCAATTATGGGAATTCGTTTTTATTGTCCAAATGGTCACAAACTGAACGTGAAAGAATTTCAGGCCGGTCAGCGCGGGATTTGTCCCAAGTGCCACGCCAGATTCGACATCCCGTTTTCCAGCACTCGTGAAGCGGGAAGCAAGGACCTCCCGATTGCGAAAGAGTGGGAAAAAAAAGCCAGGGAGCAGGGACTCTTTCCTTATGACAAAAAAGAGACCAAACCTTCCCTTGATGATATTAACTTAAATGCTCTCCCGACTGATTTTGATATGGTGCCGGGATTTTTGGAAGCAAATGATGCCGGACATTCGGGTATTATCACGACGGAAGCCATGATAAAAGCCGCGAGTTTTGAGCCTCAGACAGCCCCGGAACCCGCAGCCCCGAAACTGCCCGACCCGTTCGAAGGTCCAGCCGACATTGTGTGGTATGTTCGCCCTGCGTCCGGAGAACAGCTTGGTCCGGTGGATCGTGACGTCATCAAGCGTTGGCTTTCCGAAAACCGTATCGCACCTGACACATTAGTCTGGCGTGAAGGCTGGGCGGACTGGAAAAATGCCGGTGACGTTTTTGAGCAGCTTGCCTCCAGAAAAAATGTTTTCGGCTTTTAACTTTCAGTTTTGGATTAATGAATCAGCACGAAGCGATTCTGTATTACCTTGATCGGTCTCGTTTCCCCGACCCTCGAGAGTCTTTTGAAGACGGGCTTTTGGCGACGGGTGGGGGAACAGACCCGGATACTCTTCTGGACGCTTATATACACGGGATTTTTCCTTGGCCGTTGGAAGACCCGGATTTGCCTCTTTTGTGGTTCAGTCCTTTGGAACGCGCTTTAATTGAGCCAGAGACGTTCCATATTTCACGTCGGTTACGCCAAACTCTGCGAAGCGGAAAATTTGAGGTGACGATCGACCGTGCGTTTCGGAAGGTGATTACGAATTGCGCGAAAGTCGAGCGTCCCGGTGAGGATGGTACGTGGATAACGGACGACATCATTCGTGGTTTTTGTCTTTTTCACCGGCTGGGTTTCGCTCATTCAGTGGAAGTCTGGCGCGATGATCGCCTCGTCGGTGGCCTGTATGGAGAGGCGCTGGGCAGCTACTTTGCCGGGGAGTCCAAATTCCATTTTGAAACGGATGCTTCCAAAGTTGCGCTGGCGTGGCTGGTGCGTCATCTGCAAACACTTGGGTTTACGCTCATTGATGTGCAGGTTGCGAATTCTCATACTGAACAGTTCAATCTGCACATTGTACCACGGGAAGAATTTCTGACCCGGCTGCGTACTGCGATCCTGAATACGGACGTTCATTTCTCACGTGAAATTACCTGGAAGAAGGAAGATTTTTAGGGAAACCAGAATCGATGATCCGGTTCCCCCCCTGTTTCTCTGGTTTTTGCATTTGATTTAAAAGGCTCAACTTTGTTATTTTGCCGTCTTTCTCTTTTGGGAAAATGAGAATTATGTGCAAACTTTGCGGGTTGTTTTTCTGGAAACATTACATAAAATTCTTTAAAATTTAAATTATTTTGGGTTTTTTTCAGGTACTACCAATAGACGAAAAGCCAAGAAAGTGTTATACTAAAAGAGATATTTTTTTAAGAAATTTTTTTGAGTTAGAGGAAGATACCTTCGATTCAGGAAACGACATGAAAAAAACTTTTTACGAAAAATACGCCTTGCTGATTCTGGTGATGATTACGTTCACACTTCCAATTATTGGGGTGGGAGTGAAACGTACGCTGGAAAATGTCAGAAACAATATTAAAGAGTGGCTCCCTGAAGGTACACCGGAGTCGGTCCTTCATACGTGGTTCCAGCAGAATTTTCCGAATGAACAGTTCATCCTGATGAGCTGGGAAGGCTGTTCCTTGAATGACCCGCGAATGGAGGTCATGCGAGGCAGACTTCTTCCGCGTAAAAACGAGGATGGAAAAGTTATTGATGAAGATTTCAACCTCCGGTTTTACGAAACCTACGTTACGGGGCCCGAATTGGCCGAGCAGGTACGTGAAGGTTCTTCAATGTCACGCGGCGAGGCCATTGACCGTCTGAAGGGAACTCTCATTGGGGTGGACGGAATTCAGACTTCCGTGATGATTTTCCTGCGCCCGGGCTGTGAAGGCGAAAATATGCGTGGCGCCATTGGTGAGATATACCGTCTGGCACGTCAGGATTTCGTATTTGACCGTCGGAAACTGACTCCGCAGCAGCTCGCCACCGTGGAAGAAATCCAAAAGGAACAACTCGGCAAAACGTTTGTAAAGGAACCGCAAAACTTCCTGGAACGTAAATTGAAGATGAAAATCCCTGAGAAATTGACCGAGGATGAGAAAAACATTCGTTCAATCCCTAAGGAAGATTTGATTGTTCTTCATGGGCTCCAGCCTTCGGATCTTCATCTCGGGGGTCCTCCGGTCGATAACGTGGCGATTGATGTCGAGGGAAACCGCACACTTATGCGTCTGGCGTGGATGGCTGCCGTGGTCGGTTTCACTATCGCAAGCCTTTGCCTGCGCAGTGTGCGTCTGGTATTGATTGTGTTCTGCGCGGCACTTTTGGCGACGGGTTACGCGCTGGCGATCGTGAACTTCACGGGGGCTTCCACGGACGCGATCATGCTTTCCATGCCGCCTCTGGTTTACGTCCTTACGATGTCGGGGGCCATTCACTTCATTAATTACTACCACGATGCGTTAGAAGAAGATGGTGGTGTTCATGGGGCTGTTGAGCGTGCCGTCCAGCATGCGTTCGCGCCGGTCTGTGTTTCGGCAATTACGACGATGTTGGGCCTGTTTTCGCTCCTGACAAGTAACCTGGTTCCGATTCGGAATTTTGGTTTTTACTCGGGCGTTGGTGTCGGGATTTCGATTTTCGTCCTTTTCCTCTATGTGACTTCGGCCCTTCAGCTCTTTCCGTCGCACCGTTTCGCGGACAAAATGGCGAAACTCGGCTCAGAAGGCAAAGAGATGAAGCGTAAAGACGTGATTGGCGCGCAGTGGCAAAAACTGGGTAAATTGTTGATTTATCACCCGTACATCAGTTTGACAATCTGTACCTTGATCTTACTGTGTGGTTTCGCTGGTTTGCCGCAGATCATTCCATCGGTGAAGCTCATGAACTTCTTCAAACAGGATACGACGATCATTCACGATTACGCCTGGCTGGAAGATCATCTTGGACCGCTTGTTCCGATGGAGGTCGTGATTCGTTTTGATAATGAAAAGATCCCGCAGAATATGCGTGACCGCCTGCTTTTGGTGGAAGATGCCGTTAATGCTGTCAAGAAGGAACTGGCGGATCCGGATGTTGGAACACCGGCGAGCAGCTCGTCTCGACCGCGTCGTAAACTCCTGTTCAATAAACGTAAAACCTCGGTATCGGAAGAGAAACAGGTCGGAGGTGTTTTGTCCGCTGTTATGCTGCTTCCAGACCCGAATGCTGGCAGCTTGATGGAACGTTCCGGCTGGAATGGCCAAGTCGTGAGGAGTTATAATAAAATCGGCGAGTTCGTCAAGCAGGACCTCCTTGCGGCAGAACGCAAGTATGAGGAACGTGCTCTGGCGGCGGGACAGAAGAATCTCAGCCCAACCCTCCAGGAAATAGGGGTTCCGGAGTCGATTCTGGAAAAACTCAATCCGCTGAAAATCACGACGCTTCATGACCTTCGCGCGAAAACAGAAGAATTGGAAGCGCAAAAACAGAAACTTCCGCTTGAGGAGGAAGAACAGACCACTTTGGAGAAGACGATCTATAGCTGGCAGGTGGACCATGGTGACGAACTTTTCAGAATCACCTGCCGAGTGAAGGCCCTGACGGATGTTGACTACGGTGATTTTGTTAACGAACTGCGCAAGACGATAGACCCTGTGGTGAGTCACTGGCTCGCGGAAAATGGCCTTGCGGTAGTGGGCGAGAAAGCGCCGGTGGAAGCCATTTATACGGGTTCCGTGCCGATTGTTTACAAGACTCAGCATGAGCTGATGAACAGTTTATATAAGAGTATCATATACTCCTTCCTCACGATTTCGTGCGTGATGATGATCCTTCTGAAGAATTTCACGGGCGGTCTTTGCGCCATGATCCCGAACATTTTCCCAGTCGCCGTCGTGTTTGGCTCGATGGGCTGGCTGGGGATCCTGTGCGACCTGGGGGCGATGATGACCGCAAGCGTGGCCCTCGGTATTGCGACCGACGATACCATTCACTACCTGACCTGGTACCGGCGTGCGCTGGACGAAGGGCTCCACCATAAAGACGCGGCCCTTTCCGCCTATCGACGATGCGCCACGGCCATGACGCAGACCACACTGGTTTCGGCGTTCGGCCTTTCGGTCTTCGCGTTCAGTACGTTTACACCGACCCTTTATTTCGGCGTGATGATGCTGATGCTGCTCTTCGCGGCTCTGTTCGGGGATTTGATTTACCTGCCCTCCATCCTCACCGTCAGCGGTGGCAAGATGTTCGCGAAAGGGAAGAAGGTCGAGAAGTAGTTTTGCGGGGACGACGCTTCCAACGTCGTCTCAAAAACCAACATCTGCGGGGACGACGCTTCCAGCGTCGTCTCTAATTATGAATTAAGAATTTTGAATTATGAATTGAAACGACGCTGGAAGCGTCGTCCCCGTAAAGTCATTAATTGAGACCGATTTTTTTCAGTTCATTTTCGATTTTTGCTGTATTTTTCCACGGGTCATAAAACTCCATGACCCGTTTTTGATTTTTAAAGCCCAGAGTCTCGCAGAGTTCAGAAGACTGGAAAAGAGCCAGAATTTTTTGGGCCAGAATCGCCGGCTCCTCGTCCGGTACGAGAAAACCGGTCTCGCCGTCCTGAATGATCTCACACGGCCCCTGCGAGCGTACCGCGATGGTGGGAAGCGCGAACATTCCCGCCTCGATCAGGACCAGCCCAAAAGATTCCTCGTGCGATGTGAGGACCAGCGTCTTCGCCAGGCGCAGAAGCGGCCGAATGTCCGTCTGGAACGGTATGATCCTGCACACATTTCCAAGATTTTTGGCCTGGATCTCCACGCGAAGGGATTCCTCCAACGGGCCCGCGCCGGCAAAAATGATCTGGATCGCGCCGCGGACGTTTTCGGGAAGACGTTCCACCGCTTGCAGAAGAAGGAACGGATTCTTGCGCTCCGAGAAACGCCCGAGCCAAAGCGCGGTCCAGCGCCCGGGGTCCACGCCGTACTGCGTCAGTTCCCGCCATGCGGGTTCCGCCTGCTCGGAGCCGAAACTTTCGACTTCCTCAAGCGTCAGCCGGGACGAGTTGGAAACGACGGCTGATTTTTGCAGGAGTTTTTCTGCCTCGGGCTTTTTGACCGCGGAAATCAGGAGTTCCTCCGCGATTTTTCGGGCCGGGTCCGACTCGAAGATCACGCTCTGACTGTTCCGGTAGAAAAAACGGACGATTTTCGGGAGCGAAAACCAGCGCGGCCGCATAAACTCATCCAGCAGAACCTCATGAATGTGCGCCACGTGCGGGATCCCGGCCCGCCGCGCGGCCAGTGCGCCTTCAAAGAGGCAAACCGTGTTCGTGTACACCGCGTCGATGTGATGCTCACGAATGAAACGGCTCAGAAAGATTTGCCGCCCCGGGATCCCCAGCCGGTTTTTCCACTCCCAAAGGGACGGCTCGTAAAGCATCCACCAGCTCCACGGCAGAAATTCTACGTGGATCCCGAGACGTTTGGCCGATTCGGCCATTGGACCATCGGAAGGAAAAATCACGAATGGTTCAATTTGAGCGCGGTTCAGGCATTTCAGCGTTGTATCAAGGCAAAACTCTGCCCCGCCTCGCTGGGAACTGTGAGCGAGAAAAAGAAGGTTCATTCGAAATTGGTCTGCGTTAATCTCTGTGAAAGCACGGCATAGCTGGAGGAAAGGGAAACATTTTCAACGATGACGGAATCCGGGGCAAAGAGTTGGACGGGAGCGAAATTCCATATTCCGATGATCCCCGCTTCAACCATCATGTCTGCGGTGGACTGCGCGAACTGTACAGGAACCGTCAATATTGCGCACCGGACGTTCATTTCCTTTGCCTTTTGCGAAAACTCCGAAACGGGGTAGGTCGGTCTCCCGAGGATGGTCTTGCCGATTTTTTCCGTGTCTGAATCGAAAGACGCTACGATGTCAAGGTTTTCCTGTTTGAATCCTTTATACCCGAGCAGGGCGGTTCCCAGATGCCCCACTCCTACGAGGAACGCCGGGCGAGGTTTGTCCCAACCCAGAAAACACTCGATATGGCTCACCAATTCATTGATCGTGTGACCGATTTTCGGACGGCCAACGATTCCAGTCATAGCGAGATCTTTTCGGACCTGGATCCCCGTCAGGCCAAGTTCTTCCGCGATGCGTGTGCTGGAAACGACTTCGACTTTTTGTTCCCGTAACTGGCGAAGGAAAGAAAGGTAAAGCGGAAGCCGACGAATACTCGGCACCGGGTACACTCGATCCCTGGATTCTGCGCACATGATCATCACCTTCTGGAAAAAATACGATTTTCTTTTAAATAGTCATTTATATTATAACAGATTTTCAAAAATTCAAAAGGACACACGCCGGTGAAATGGATAAAAAAATATAAAAAAGATAAAATTTTTTCACTTTTGACGTTTTTCGTAGGGAAACCCTTTACAAAAATCGAAAATCGTTTATACTTTTTTAAATCCTGGCGGATTTATAGTTAGGAATGAGGAGTGAATTGAAAGGCGGTAATGGAGGCCGGAGGCCGGAATTACGCGCCGTTTCAAGGTTGAACTCATTCTGAAACCAACGTTACGCGCCAGCGCAACTCCTCACTCCACACTCCACACTTTAACTCCACACTCAACACTCAACCCTGAATAAAATGCTTACTCGCGACGAAATAGCGGAAAAATATCTGGAAACGATCCCTTATGAACTTTACCCGGTTCAGGAAGAGGCGCTTTTGGCGTGGTTTTCCTCGCCGCAGGGCGTACTGGTCTGCGCGCCGACCGGGACGGGAAAGACGCTCATCGCCGAGGCCGCCGTTTACGAGGCCCTTCAGACCGGCCAGCGCATGTACTACACCACACCGTTGATCGCGCTGACGGACCAGAAATTCCGTGAGCTGCGCGAGTCAGCCGTCCGTTGGGGCTTTTCCGAGGACGATATTGGCCTGGTGACCGGGAATCACAAAGTAAACCCGGGCGCGAAGGTTTTGGTCGTCGTGGCCGAGATCCTCTTCAATCGTCTGCTCCACCCGGAGGAATTCGACGATTTCCGTGACGTTCAGTCGGTCGTGATGGATGAATTCCATAATTTTAACGACGCGGAGCGCGGGATCGTCTGGGAATTTTCGCTCGCGCTCCTCCCGCAGCACGTCCGGCTTCTGCTTCTTTCCGCGACGGTTGGAAATGCCGTCCAATTCGCGAACTGGCTCGAGTACGAGCACCACCACAAGCTGGAGGTCGTGCAGAGCGACGTGCGCAAGGTCCCGCTCGTTTTTCAGTGGGTGGGAGATCAGACGCTCGTGGAGGAGATCCAGCTTTTGTGCCTTGGAAACGAGGACGAACGTATGACCCCGACGCTCGTTTTCTGCTTCAACCGTGACGAGTGCTGGCGAGTGGCTGAGGAGATCCGGGGGAAGGAACTCGTCACGCCGGAAACCCGGGCGCGCCTGATGGGCGAATTGGGCCGGTTTGACTTTTCGCAGGGGGCCGGACCGAAACTTAAGCAGATACTCGTCCGCGGCGTGGGCGTTCACCACGCGGGGATCCTGCCGAAGTACCGCCGGATCGTCGAATATTTGTTCCAGCAGAAACTTCTGGCCGTTTGTACGTGCACCGAAACGCTTTCGGCCGGGATCAATCTTCCCGCGCGGTCCGTCGTTCTGCCGAGCATCATGAAAGGCCCGGCCGGGAAGCAGACCATGCTCGAGCCTGGGACAGCGCATCAGATTTTTGGCCGCGCCGGCCGCCCCCAGTACGACACGCAGGGGCACGTTTTCGTGCTGGCGCATGAGGACGACGTGGAAATTCTACGCTGGCAGGAAAAATTCAACCGTCTCCCCGCGGACTCGAAAGACCCGAAAATTCTGGCCGAGAAAAAGGCCCTGAAAAAGAAGCAACCGAAACGGAATCCCAATCTGCAGTATTGGACGGAGCAGCAGTTCCTGAAGCTGAAAAACGCCCCGGCCGGAAATCTGGAAAGCAAAGGCCTGGTCCCGTGGCGGATGCTGGCGTACATGCTCAAGGCCTCGCCGGAGGTCACACGCCTGCGGGAACTGGTGCAGAAGCGGCTCCTTTTCGGACGCAAGCAGGAAGCGGGCCAGAAGGACCTCGACCGGATGCTCGGAACACTCTGGAGCGCCGGTTACGTCAGGCTCGAGCCGGAACCGCCGGCGGAGTGGTTTCCGTCCCTCCCGCGGCCAAACGTGGAACGGGTCCGCCCGAAAGCCTGCCCCCAGACTCTCGAGGAACCGGCGGCGGAACCTCCGCAGGAAACTGTGAAAGAAACACCGGATGAAACACCGGATGAAATGCCTGATGAAGCACCGAAACCAGAGTTGCAGACGGTTAAGAAGCCGGACCAGAAGAAAAACGTTCCAAGCCTTGAAATGTGGAAGGCGACACGTGATCGGGAAAAGGACGTCCCTGATTTGAACGTTCCGAAAGCTGCGAAGAAACACGTTTCCAAACCGAAGCAGACGGGTTTCGGGGCGGGGCTTTTTGACGATTTGCTGGATGAACCGTCGGCTCTCACGATGGAGGAAGATGAAACCGCGAAGCGCCGCGCACTGAAACCCCAAGCCCTTTTCGACCTGAAAAAACCGGTTCCGAAAGCGTTTGAACCCCGCAAGGTGGAGACGCCCACGCCGAAAAAATCCTCGGGTTTTGGGGTTGGTCTGGAAGATGAACCAGAAACGAAACCAGAGAAAAAAGAAGAACCGGTTGGGAACGTTCTCGCGGGTCTGACGTTTGGCGGTGGTCTGATCCAGCCCTCGAAGCCCAAAAAAACGGAGGCTCCGGCCAAACCCGCGGAACCAGCCAAACCTGCGCCGGTTCCCGTTTCGCCAGCCGTTCCCAGACCTGAGCCGCCTAAATCCGAACCGACGAAACCGTGGGTTTTCGTGAATGGCGCGGCGGTTTTGGCGTCGAGCGTGGAAAAGCCGGAGGAGGAAAAGCCGGTTTACCTTCCCCAGCGGGCGATCCCCACGCCGGAAATGGAACCCATGGCGCAGCTGCGTGGGATCCATCCGATTTTCGGGACGTGGATCCTGAATTTCCTGCCGCACGCCGATCGGAAGGAGCGGCTTCAGGCCTTTGAAAGCATTCTGGAGCTTCCCTTCTCGCTGGGGCCGGCGATCCGCGTGCCGTACCAGGAGGATCTGCCGCGCGGCCGGCTGGCGGTCGGTTGGCTGGATGGGCGTCTGCTTGATCTGGGCCTCGCGACTGAGGCGGAACTGATCGCGTTGACTCCGGCGGAACGCAAAGAACGCAGGGAAGCAGGCCTGGAGCCGGTTTTCACGCTCACTTTCGCGGAAAAGCTCTACCGCCTGTTCCTCCACGAAAATCCGCTCGTGACGGATCTGAAGGTCTGGCCGTGCTGGGTGGCCGGGGAGGTTCTGCGCTTCAACGGGAAGTTTAACCAGTACATCAGCGCGAAAGGGCTTCAAAAGCAGGAAGGAATGATTTTCCGCCATCTGCTCAGGCTGGTTTTGCTTCTGGGCGAGTTCCTCGAAGTGCCGCTTCCGACCGGGGACCTGGACGAGTGGCGCGGCGATCTGGAAGAAATCATCGAAATTCTGACCAAGTCGTGCGAAGCGGCTGACCCGTCCGGAACACGCCAAATGCTCGAAGATGGGCTGAGGTGAAAATAAAAAAAGAAAAAAAGAATAAAAAGATCAAAAAGTTTTTGAAAGAGGGACCTTGGGGAGAAAACGATTTTCAAAATGGTTCCTCCTCCGGGCCCCCTCCTCAAAAACTTTTTAATATTTGATTGAGTTCTTTAAATTTCACTTCACCACGATCTCCACGTCTCCCGGGACCTGGAACGAGCGCAGGGCGTACGGCCCCAGCTTGATCTTCGCGTCGTTCTCGTACTTGATCTTCACGTTTCGTGCCAGGTCGAGCACCGTTCCGGGCTTGGCGATCGTGACCGTCACCGGGTCGAGCGTCGTATTCACGGCGTAAAACCACGTGCTCTTTCCGTCCGACCAGCGGCGGATCTTGACCGTTTCGGTCGAGCCTTTCACGTCGCTGAACTCGACGGCGGGCAGGGCGCGGAACGCCTGCGCGAACGCGATCAGCTCCGGTTCCATGCCGTACGAGCCGATCAGGAAGCCGCCCTTGGAAATCCCCAGC
>JAFTCU010000154.1 GCA_017454585.1 Thermoguttaceae bacterium
GAGTTAGAAAAAGAAATCGCCCGGCTGAAGTCGCAAATCAGCCAACAGCGGTACGGCCTGGTCTGGCTTGACGTGCCGGAGGGGTTTGAAGGGGACAGTGAAAACCGGATCCCGATTCTTGAGGAGGTCCCGGAAAAAGAGATCCACAACTCGGACGGCAAACCGTGCCACATTCTGATCGAGGGGGACAATTACCACGCTCTGACGTGCCTGAACTACACCCACCGCGGCCGGGTGGACGTCATCTACATTGATCCGCCGTACAATACCGGGTCCGACGGTTTTACGTATCGTGACCGGCGATTCCTGACCGAAAAGCCGGACGGAACGCCCGTGCCCAAGGACCACCCCTTGCGCCATTCCTACTGGCTTTCTTTCATGTCGAAACGTCTCGAACTGGCCAAGAACCTCCTCTCCGACCGTGGCGTGATTTTCATTTCTATCGATGATAATGAGCAGGCGAATCTGAAACTGATGTGTGACAGGATTTTCGGAGAGGAGAATTTTGTAGGTAATATTGATTGGGAATCCAAAACAAAATCTCAAAATACAGTAAGTGCTTTCAATAAATTACAGCCTAAAGTTGAACATATATTTTTGTATTCCAAAAATGGTCGGCGTCGGTTTAATGTTAATACAATAGGTCAAAAAGTGTATGACCAGCAAGATGAAAGAGGAATTTATCGTTATCAAAGGGTGGAATTGATGAACGCAAAAGGAGTTAGAGGAAGAGAATCTATGATCTTTCCTATACTCGGAATCGTTCCTCCGCAAGGTCGCCAATGGAAATTAGGACTGGAAACAATTACAGAATACCAAGAAAGAGGAGACATTTTTCTCCTTGATGGAGTACCGACTTTAAAAATAAGGCCAGAAGATGAAAGAACCGAAATCTCTGAGCCTTTTTGGGGATTTTTATCTAAAGAAATTGGAACGGCTGAAAGTGCAAAAAAGTATTTGACTTCGATTATGTATCCAATCGCGCACGGATTCGAAACCGTTAAGCCGGTAGAATTGGTACAAAGATTAATTTTTCATGGGTGCGTTAATAAATCCTCCACCATTCTCGACTTCTTCGCAGGTTCCGGCACGACCCTTCACGCGACGATGAAACTCAACGAGGAGGACGGCGGAAATCGGCAGTGCATTCTCGTGCAGCTCGATGAAAACGGGATCTGCGAAAACGTCACCTACGAACGGAATCGGCGCGTCATGCAGGGGTACACCAACTCCAAGGGGGAGGCCGTTCCCGGGCTGGGGAACTCGCTGAAATACTACAGGACCGCGTTCGTCGGCAAGAATCCGCCCCTGCGGGCGCTCGACAGTGACCGGCTGGAGCTGGCGTGCAAGGCCGGGAATTTGCTCGCGCTGGCGGAAAACACGCTCTTTGAGATCGAAAGGACCGAGGCGTTCCAGATTTTTACCGACGCCGCCGACCCGCAAAACGTCACGGCCATTTATTTTCTCGAGGACATTGACCGGCTGGAAGAGTTTCAGGCCCGTGTGGAAGCGCTCGCGGAACAGGCGGGAAAGGTCGCCGTGTACATTTTCAGCTGGGACGACGGGGCCATTTACGATTCCATGTTCGATGCGTGCCGGAACGTGGAGGTCAAGTCCATTCCCCAGCCGATCCTGGAGATTTACCAGACGTTACAATAAAGTATCGCCTCAGATTTTTCCCTTTTTTAACGACGCTGGAATCGTCGTCCCCGAATAAAATGAAAGCATTAGATTTTCAGGAAAAAGCCGTCACGGAACTGATCACTTGTTTCAAAAAGCTCTGGGCCACCGGGAGGTCCGGGCTGGAGATCGTGTTCAAGTCGCCGACAGGGAGCGGGAAAACGTTTATGGTCTCGGATTTTATCCGCCAGATGAACCACCAGCCGGATTGGGACTGGGATAAGGCGTGGATCTGGGTCACGTTTTCGGACGACCTGGCGATGCAAAGCCGGCAGAAGTTTCAGGACTATTTCGTCCCGAATCAGGAAAATCGGCTTTTGACGCTCGCGGACATCAACTGCGGGAAGCTGCAGAAAAACGACATCCTGTTCATGAACTGGCAGAAGCTTGTTTCGCGGAAAGCGGAAAACCGCCGTCTGCGCCGCCCCGAAGACGAGCGAATGTTCAAGGAAAACGGCTGTTACTTTGAAGACCTGATCGAAAATACGCGAAATGACGGGCGGGAGATCATCCTCGTCATCGATGAAAGCCACAAAAACGTCACGGATTCGGCCAGACGTGACGTGATCGATCCGATCCGTCCGCGTATTCTGTTGAAGGTTTCCGCCACGCCGGAACGTATTCCGACGGCTGAGGAAGTTGCCAATCGGTGGGCCGCGTTCGTCAAGGTACAGCGGGAGACGGTGGTCGAGGAAGGTCTCATCAAGGAGCGTATCGTCTGCCAGACGGATGAAGACCTGCGCCGACATCAGGCGGAAGACCTGGATAAGCTGCTGCTCGAATTGGCGATGAGCCGTCAATCGGATCTGCGCCGGGAATACCAGCGTCTTGGGCGAAACGTCAATCCGCTGGTACTCATTCAGCTCCCCAATGACGACCGCAAACTTTCCGCGATGGGGGTTCAGACCAAGGAACAGATCGTGACGGAATTTCTTCAAAACCGGGGAATTTCTGAAAACCGGATCGCGTACTGGTTTGACCAGCGGCGGGAGAATATGGACTTCATCGAGGCGAATGATTCGGAGGTCGATTTTCTTCTGTTCAAACAGGCCGCCGGGACGGGGTGGGACTGCCCCCGCGCCCAGGTTTTGGTCATGTACCGGGAAATCACTTCCCCAACGTTCTACACTCAGACTGTCGGGCGGATCCTACGGATGCCGGAACCCAGGGAGAAGGAAATTTACGCCCACGCGCCGATGCTGCGGGTGGGATACCTCTTCACTAATTACAATCGGGAGGAAGTTCAACTCCCGGACCAGACCAAAAATGACCCGAAAACGACGTTTATTTCAGAAAACCGGTTTGGGGAGGATTTACGTCTTCACGAAAAACTGAAAACGACGTTTTTGTCCCGCGTTGATTACGGCGATATTGGGGAAGTGAGGACGTTTCAGCGCAGTATGCGCGCGTCGTTTGACCGGTTTTTCGGGATCGGGGAAACCGGAATGTCGGCGAAAAACGCCGGAAAACTGGAAGCCAAGGGGATCGATTTGGACCCGAGACTGACGAATAAGCTCATCGTGAACACGGAGATTGAGAATTTCGATAACATCCAGATCGAAATGAAGGAAAAAGGCAACGACACGGAATTCGAGATCTCGACGCACGACGTAGAGAAGATTTTCACCCTTTTTTGCGTTCAGCTTTTGCGGGAGCAAGGGCCGGAAACGAAAATCACCAACGTCGCCCGTTCCTGGGGACCGTTCAAGAGCATGCTGCGCTCGTGGCTCGGGAAGACGCTCAACGCCGACAGTGATTACTACTACCGGGTTTTCATTAAAGACATTCAGAAGGATGGGCACAGCGTTTTCCGCCAGGCCATTACGCAATCCCTGAAAGAATACCGCCCGGTATTGGAAGAGTATCTGGAGAAACGTAATCAGGAAAATGAGCGCCGAAACGCCGAACAGTTTGTGATTCGCAGGAATTATTATTTCACGGACGATTACGAGGAACTGGAGGTCCGGCGCAGTCTGCTCCAACCGTTTTACATCAGAAAGGATTACCCCGGGCGGGATAATGAGGAAGCTTTCGTCAAATTTCTGGATGATTGGGATCAAGTTGATTGGTGGTTTAAAAACGCGGACTCGGGAAAAGACGGCTTCGCATTGAAATACCACGATTCCACTTCCGAAACTGACAGACTTTTTTACCCGGACTGGATCGTAAAGTTTCAGGATGGACGATACGGCATTTTTGACACGAAAAAAGGACAAACGGCCAATTCCCAGGAAACCAGGGATAAGGCGGAAGCCCTGCAGACTTTCCTTCAGCGGCTCGAACAGGAAATTCAGGAGCCGGTTTTCTTCGGAGGGATCGTCGTCCATGAAAATGGATTGTGGTATTTGAATCAGGAGACGAAATACACTTCACCGATTCCAAACATCAACGAGGACTGGCACGTATTGGGGGACTGATGAGGCGAAATTTCGAGGAGGCTCACGAACAGGCCGCAAAAAATTTCCCCCTCCCCCTCGCTTTTTCTCCATAATTTGGTAAAATTTTATAGATTTCCGGTTTCAGGTTTCCGAAATATAGGAATAATAAATAATTTTGTCAATTTAATTAATGTGGAGATAAAAATGGCTATTGAAGAAAAAGTCGAAGTCGTGTGGCATGAAAATTCCGTTTCTCGCGCGGACCGGGAGAAGCTCAACGGGAACAAAGGCGGGATCCTTTGGTTCACCGGTTTGAGCGCCTGTGGGAAAAGCACCGTCGCGAACGTTCTGGACCACAAGCTCAACCAGATGGGCGTTCACAGCGTCGTGCTCGACGGCGATAACGTCCGCCACGGGCTGAACGCCGCTCCGAAAATGCTTCTCGACGTCCACGGTGAGGAATTCGCCAAGCGTTTTGGACTCGGTTTCTCCGCGCAGGACCGTGAGGAAAATATCCGCCGCATCGGCGCCGTCGCCAACCTTTTCGCCAATGCCGGCATTTTGGCCATCACGGCTTTCATCAGTCCCTACCGCGTGGACCGTGACCGCGTTCGCGCCAAGGCCGCTGAGGGCGATTTCGTCGAGATCTTCGTCGATACGCCGCTGGAAGTCTGCGAGCAGCGCGACCCGAAGGGAATGTACAAAAAAGCCCGCGCGGGCGAGATCAAGGGTTTCACTGGCATCGACGACCCGTACGAAGCGCCGCTGAACCCGGAGATCGTCCTGAAAGGCGCCGAGAAGTCTCCGGAAGCGCTGGCCGACGAAGTGATCGAGTATCTGAAAAAGACCGGCAAGATCGCGTGAGTTTTTAAGTAGTCAGTGGTCAGTAGTCAGAGCGCAGACTACTGACTACTAAAAATTTCTGAAATTTTTTCAAAAATCTCTTGCAAAATTCCGGATTCTGTGTAAAATATTCTTGATGTTAATTCAAGGAGTAATTCTATGAACGTCCAAAAAGTATCCATTTCGTTCCTGTTTGCTGCCCTTTTCGTCGTGGGAAGCTGGTCTGGCGCCGCGTTTGCCGTGGTTTATGATTCCGACCAGGAGGGGGGCGTCACCATCACGGCAGTCGCTGCCGGTGACTCGCTCATAGGTTCCGGCACGGCCACCTATTCCTCGACCAGTACCGGAACGGATTGGAGCCTTTATAATATGGACGCCTCCGCCTTCACCGGGACGGAAATCCTCACGAAAGGCCGTTTCAGGGTGAGAGCGCAGTCCCAGCTGGGAAGCAGTGAAACGCCCCCGACCATCATCGTTCAGGACGGCGCGCATCTGTGGCTCATCCAGGACGGTGTAACTCCGGACATTACGGCCAATATTACGATTTCCGGCCACGGGAGGGACCCGAACAATCAGAACGGTCTGGGCGCGATCCGTTTCGAAAATAACTCATATCTCAGGGGTTCCGTGACGCTCGCGGCGGACTCAACCATCAGCACGTTCTATAGTTCGCAGACCGAAGCCTATAAAATCCTGTATTCCACCGTCGCTTTGGAAGGGCACACGCTTTACTTGGGTTCCAGCCCGAACCATAATCCGAACCAGTGGCAAAGTCAGGATTACTGGTTCACCGGCCTGACCGTTTCGGGCAAGGTCTCCGGCTCCGGGAAACTCGTCATTAATAATACGTCGGGCAAGAGCAATATTCTTCTTTCCAACGTGGAAAACGATTTCACCGCGCCGATCGAAGTCCTTCACGGCTCGCTGCAAGTCAACGATGTGCGGGCGCTGGGCCAGACGACCCAAATCACGGTGAGAAATTCCGGGAACCTTACCGTTGCCACGGGTTCGGGAACGATCTCCGGTCTGACGATCGACATGGAAAGCGGCAGTACCGCCCAGCTCAGCGGCAGTGGGATCACGAACACGGCGGTGAGTTTGCCCGAGGGCGCGACGCTGACCGTGAGTTCTGCCGTGGGACTGACCATCACCGGAAACGGAACCGTCGTGCGCGGGACGGAAGACGGCTTCAACAACCTGAACGCGACGAACTTCCACGGTACGGTCCAGCTGACCTCTGGCCGTGCGAGGATCGCGAACCAGTCCAAACTCGGCGCGACGGACGTGACGGTGAATGTCCCCAGCGGCGCGCAGCTCTGGCTCATCGGTGCGGGAACCGTCACCGGAACGTTCAACATTGCTGGCGATGGCTATGGCACGGTCACTTCAAATGACCAATTAGGAGCCGTTCGCCTCGAAACGAACAGCAGTATGGCCGGCCAGATCAACCTTGATGCGAATGCCACGATTTCGACCTGGTACAATCAAGAGACTTCCAAAAAGATCTTGGCCAATGTAAACCTGAACGAGTACACGCTCACGCTTGGCGCTCCGTCCTCGAAAGACATGGGGGCGTGGATCGAGACGGAAACGCAAAACCGGCAGTTTACCATGCTGACGGTCCAGGGTGAGATTTCCGGCACGGGCGGTCTGCACATTAATAACCAGAAGCCCGTTTATCTGAAAACGGCCGCCGATTACACCGGCGCGACGACGATCCAGTACGGCGAGTTTGCGCTCGATGCGGCCGACGCGATCGCCTTGTCTTCTTCCGTTAGCGTGGCGGAGGGCGGAAGTGTGACTTTTTCGCAGGACCAGACACTACAGAACCTTTCCGGCGCGGGTAATGTCACGGGTACGGCGGGCAATAACCTGACCCTGAAGTACACCGGAACGGGAAGCGACGCTTTTACCGGGAAAATCACGCTTGGCGAAGGCGGAAAACTCACGTACATTAATGACTCGGATGCCGGCCGCCAGACGCAGGTCAACAATCTCGTGACCGACACGCTGACGATCGGTTTTACGGCGAACAGCGCGGACGAATTCCTCGTGGATTCGTTTGCCATCACTGATGTGGGGCAGATCCAGATGAAGGACCTGGGCGAAGATACGCCCCTGGCGGGTCTGAATTACCCGATCATCAAATCGGCCGGCGGACTTCCTGAATTTGATGACTGGACGAGTCTTCTGACCGATGCAAGCCGTGGAAACTGGTACTTGTACGCGAGCGGCGATACGCTCTTCGCGGCGGTCGATGGAAGTACGGTACCGGAACCCTCGGCGTGGCTTTTGCTTCTGCTCGGCGTGTTCTTCCTGCGGCGGGCGGGAAAACGGCAGTGAATCCTGCGTGGGGACGGAGCTTTCAAAGCCGTCCCCGTTTTTTTTGTGCGAAATGAACGAATTGCGGGCTTGAATGTCTTGAACCTGAACATGAAACCTGAAAAGTTCTAAAAAAATCTAAAAAATTCCCCACCCCCTACTTCCTAAAACACCCTTTTCGCTGTATATTGAAGATTAATCGTTTTTTTACCGAAAATTGAAGGGGAGGATTGTCTCCCGATTTTGGTAAACAGAAAATTAATGGTGGTCCGTATGACAGTTGCAGCCTGTTTTTGCTGGGTAAAAGATTTTTGCATTCCGAGCCGAACGGACGCGGGACACGCCATTCTGGATGGTGTGCTGCTTCAGCTTCAGGACTTTGAATGGGAGCAAAAAGACGTTTTTGCCATTCAGCTTGCATTCGAAGAAGCGCTCGTTAATGCAATCCGTCATGGAAATCAGTCGAATAATCGGCTTGGAGTTCGTGTTCATCTGGAAATCTCGCCTGAACGTTTCCTCGCGACCGTAGAAGACGAAGGCCCCGGTTTTAACCCGGACAAATTGCCTGATCCAACACTGGAAGATTTTCTGGATCGACCGTGTGGCCGTGGTGTAAAGCTGATGCGTGCTTTTATGACGTCGGTTCATTTTAACCCGACGGGGAACGCGGTAACGCTGGAAAAATTCCGTTCTACGCCCGTTCCGGAAAGATTCCTGGTTCAGGAGGCTCAAGACGTTCAGAAAGTTCAGGAGCCCCAGGAAGTTCAGGAACCTCAGCAGATTCAGGATACCGCAAAGCCTGTTCAGGCAGAGTGTACGGCGCCTCCCACTGAGTCTCAGTCCGAGATTCAAGTCCATTAATTTATAATTCAAAGAACAATCGAAAACCTTTCATCTTTACTATAATCAAGGAGAAATCCCAATGACGGACCTTCGGCACATTACGGTCAAGACCCTTGAGGACAATTGTATCGCCACACTGCTGGACAACCGAATCGTGGACGATATGAATATCTACGAACTCGGTCAGGAACTTTTCGGGCTGGTTGAGCAAAATGGTTATAAAAAAATCGTGCTCAATTTCTCGAATGTTGGTTTCCTCTCCAGTGCGGCGCTTGGCAAGCTGATCATGCTTTACAAAAAAGTTGCGGTACGCAATGGCTCCCTGAAGCTGTGCTGCATTTCTTCTGATATTCGCGAACTGTTCACGATGATGAATCTGGACCGTATTTTCACGATTTGCGCCACAGAAGGCGAAGCGATCGCATGAAAAACAGTTCCTCGAACGGCTGGCGTGCCCTTTACCCGTTTGAATCGCATTTTTTAGAGTTTGGCCCAAATCTCCGCCTTCACTTTCTGGATGAGGGGCCGAAGGACGCGCCGTCGATTCTCATGTTGCATGGGAATCCGACGTGGTCGTTCTATTGGCGGAATCTGGTGAAGGCGCTGCGCGATGATTTTCGTGTCATTGTGCCGGACCATATTGGCTGTGGTCTTTCTTCAAAACCTGGCCGGGGTGAGTATTCTTTTACGCTTGACCAACGAATTCGGGACGTGACGGCGTTGATCCAGCATCTGGATCTGCACGATATTACTCTCCTGGCTCATGATTGGGGCGGAGCGATCGGCATGGGGACCGCCGGCCGAAATCCCGAGCGTTTCGCGCGTTTTGCTCTTTGTAATACCGGGGCGTTCCGGTTCAATCGGATCCCCGCCCGCATTGCGTCGTGCAGGATCCCGATTTTCGGGCGCGTGGGAATTCAGGGTTTCAATCTTTTTGCGTGGACCGCGACGTTCATGGCCGTGGAGAAACCGCTTTCGCCGGAGGTGAAGGCGGGGCTTCTCGCGCCGTACGATTCCTGGAAAAACCGGCTGGCGACGTGCGAGTTCGTGCATGACATCCCCATGGGACCGCGGGATCGCAGCTGGGAAACGCTCTGCGAGGTCGAGAAAAATCTGGCGCTTTTGAAAGACCGGCCGGTCTGCTTGATGTGGGGGATGAAAGACTGGTGCTTCACGCCTGCTTTTATGAGTAAATTCCAGGAATTTTTCCCGCAGGCGGAAGCGCATCCATTCCCCGATGCGGGGCATTATGTCGTCGAGGAAAAGTGGGAAGAAATGGTTCCAATTTTGAGGCAGTTTATTACCTCAAAATGAATTACTCCGCGTTCTTTTTGAGTTCAGCCTCTACCGCGGCGGCAAGCTCGGCGCCTCGAATGTCTTTGGCGACGATCTCCCCTTTCCGGTTGATCAGGATCGGGAACGGAATGTACTCGACGCCGTAGTACTCTGAGAGAACGATTCCCGTGGAGGTTTTGGCCTCCGGATCGAGCATCTGTTTCCACGTGATCCCATTTTCCTGGGTGTACTTCTGAACGGCTTCTGCTTCTTTGTCGCACGAAACGCCGATGATTTCCAGCCCGGCATCGTGGTATTGGGCGTACATCGGAATGATCGTCTCCGCGATTTCACGGCGGCAGGGCGGGCACCAGGTCGCCCAGAAGTCCAAAAGGACCACTTTCCCGGTATAGTCTTCCGGATTACAGGCGGTTCCGTCGATAAACGTTCCGCCGTACTCCGCCTTTTCAAGGTTTCCTTGCGGAGTTGCCGGAGGATTTACCGGAGAATTCGGTTTTGACGGGCAGCCGACGATAAACGCGCAGCATAAAATGAGGCTCAGCGCGAACAGAAAATTGAGAGTTTTTTTCATGATACAAACCTCCGGGCTTAATCTTCAAGTACTTTCCGAATATTTTCTTCTGTTACGGGTGAAATGACGCCGTATTCGGTGATGATCCCGGCGATGTATTTGGCCGGGGTGACGTCAAAGGCCGGGTTATAAACGTCCACGCCATCCGGGCCGGTCTGACGGCCGAAACCGTGCGTGACCTCACGCGGGTCGCGCTGCTCGATCGGGATCTGGTCGCCGGTCGCGAGCGTCAGGTCGAACGTGCTTTTCGGGGCCGCCACGTAGAATGGAATATTGTGTACGTGGGCCAGACACGCGACGGAGTACGTCCCGATTTTGTTTGCCGTATCGCCGTTGGCGGTGATGCGGTCCGCCCCCACGACGACGGCCTGGATTTTGCCCTCACGCATGACCTGCGCCGCCATATTGTCGCAGATGAGCGTCACGGGGATCTCATGCTGTATGAGTTCCCAAGCGGTCAGGCGCGCCCCTTGGAGCAGAGGCCGGGTCTCGTCCGCGTAAATGTGGAGTTTTTTCCCGTGCTCGGTCGCCCAGAAAAACGTCGCCAGGGCGGTTCCGTAGTCGGCCGTCGCAAGTCCCCCGGCGTTACAGTGGGTCAAAACGCCTGCCCCGTCCGGAAGAAGTTCCGCGCCGTATTTCCCGATGGCCCGACAAATCGTCCGGTCTTCTTCGTGGATCGCGCGAGCCTCCATCAGCAGGCGGTTGGCCACCTCGCGGGGATGAAAAGTCTGCGTGCAAACCATCAACTCTTTGACCTGGTACGCGATTTCCTTCATGCGGTCCAGCGCCCAGAAAAGATTGACGGCCGTCGGTCGGCTGCTCGCCAGATACGCCACGACTTCGTCGAACTTGGCGAAGAATTTGGCCGGGTCCATTTCCTCAAGCACGGGCTGAATCCCGATACAAACGCCGTAAGCGGCCGCGATCCCGATGGCCGGCGCGCCGCGAACGCGCAGGGAGTGAATCGCCTCCCAGACTTTTTCGACGCAGCCTTTTGAGAATTCAAGCACGATGAACTCGGTCGGGAGAAGGGTTTGGTCAATCATAAAAAGCGAGCCGTCGGCGCCGCCTTCCCAGTGAATCGTTTCAGGTTTGCTCATTTTGGGGTGATGAATTATTAAGGGAGAATTGATTCATTTCGTCCGCCGCGCTTGCTCCGAAAAGCATATAGTCGTCGGAAGAAAACAAAAATTGGACGCCGGCCTCGCGCAGCCGCTCAACGGGGGTGGGCCGCTGGTCCCAGTCGAAGGCGTGAAGGATCCGGTTCGATGTAGGCGAAACGTTTAAAATCGTACCGCGGTCTGCAAGAAAACGCAGGACCTCGGGACTCTCCACGGCGTGGATCCCGTGCTGGACCTCCGCCAGATCAAGGACCTCGACCGTATGCCGGATGGTTTCCGCGGAGCCGAACTCGCCCACGTGCGCTTTGAGTTTCAGACCGGCATTTTGGGCGGTCCGAAAGAGGCTCCGGAACGTTTCGGGCGGCTGGGCGTCTTCCACATCGTAAAGGTCGATCCCCCCGAAATACGGGGCCAGATCCGGCCGGCGGTCCCTCACGCGAAGTACGTCGCCGAGCCACTTTTCCAGATCCTCCGCGGGTTTGGTTCGGGGAAAACCCAAGTCGAGCCGAAAATCCAGCGTGGGCGTGAATTCCTGATGTGTCCGTGCGATTCTTTCAACACAATCTTCGGGCGTGAGGTGGTAAATCCAGGGAAAATCCGCGCCAAAACTCGCCTCAAAACGGGTCACGCCGCTTTTTTGCGCCTGCTCCAGTGCGGATCGGACCGAAACCTCGAGGTAATTCGGGCACTGGCATAGTGGAACGAGAAACTGCCGGACCCACCGATTCAGCCGAGCGATCGCCTGCGTGGAGGTTTCCGTTTCACCCTCCTGAAGCGCCGGAAGGTCAAACGTCCGAAAATTCGGGAGCGAGACGCCAAATTCCCATTCCAGATCGGCTATGGCGGCGCTTAAAAGGAGATGAGCGTGACGGTCCTGCATCGGTTTTTTATCCTGGATTTTTTAAAA
>JAFTCU010000155.1 GCA_017454585.1 Thermoguttaceae bacterium
GATCCAGAACAGCACGGTCATTTACGGCGGCACGGGCCACGGCACGCTTCCGACCCCGTTCAATGGCCGCACGAAGGGCCACATTTCGTTCTCCGGCCACGGCTGCCCGGTCCAGTTCCGCAACGTCTGGATCCGCGCGGAAGAATAATTTCGGCAGGGATCAGATATTTCCACAGAAAAACGGAAACGCGACAAAAAACACGTTTCCGTTTTTTCTTTTATGGGACCAGCTCAAAGTTCAAGTCCAGCCTGCTGCACACTCCAGCGACTATAGGCCCCGCGGATTGGGCGGACGAGGCGGATTAAGGCGGATTTGATTTAAATAATAAAAGGGAGCTCCAAAAATCTCCCCTTTTCCCAAGTGTGAGCGCCACCTGCTTCCAACCTCAATTTAAACACGGATTTTCACGGATTAAAAGGATTTTCACAGATTTTTCTAAAGGACGTTTGGAACTTTTCCCGGCTTTTAACTAAATAGAACGAAATCCTTTTCATCCTGTAAATCCGTGAAAATCCGTGAAAATCCATGTTCAAATTAAAGAGTGAAAGCGAAACGTGTCTGGAGTTTTGGATGGGAGGTTTACGGAAATTCATTTTGGAATTTCTTCAAAACTCGATCCAAATCCCGCCATCTTCCCGCCTCACTTGGACTTTTCCCGGGAACACGCGGGCCGTTTCTTCTTCGTTCATCGCCATTTGCGCGAGTTGGGACCACTCTTCCTGACCCATGTTCTGTTGGGGGAGGCCGTTTTTACGCCACAGAAGCCGGAAAAGTTCCGTCCACAAAAACCGCCGGGATCCCTCGGGCAGAAAATCCGTAAACTGCCGTACTTCCGGCAGAGCGGGCTGAATACGGAACCCATTCCCCACCGGTGCGACGCACAGATCCGCGAGCCGCTGGGCCTGAGCCTCCACAAAACACTGCGTTTCCCCCACAAGAGCCCCGAGCCGCACGAGCGCCGCATCCAGCATCGGGTTAAAATCCTGCCGGAGCTTCGGCAGAAGTTCCAGCCGGAGCCGGTTTCGGGCCAAACGGACGTTGAAATTGCTGGAATCGGTCCGAAATCTCTGCCCGATGGCCGTCAGGTAGTCGAGGATCTCCGCCCGGGTGAACGTCAAAAGGGGTCGCACGAGCGTCACGGCCTCGGTGAGCCGGCGCAGTTTCGTCATTCCGGCCAGACCCGCCGGCCCGGTCCCCCGCAGGATCCGGTAAAGAATCGTTTCGGCCTGGTCGTCCTGATGGTGGGCCAGCGCGAGAAACCGGCACCCGAGCGTTTCGGCGGTCCGCGTGAGAAAATCGTACCGGGCTCGCCGCGCGTCCGCTTCCAGACCGTCGGCGGTCCGCTTAATGACCAGCCGCTCACAGACACACTGAACGTCAAGGGTTTCACAGAGTTTCCTCACAAATGCCTCGTCCCGGTCGGATTCTTCTCCCCGGAGCTGGTGATTCGCGTGGGCGGCGAAAAGTTTCAGGCCGAAAGTCTCCCTCCAGGAGCTGAAAAGCCGCAGGAGCGCCACACTGTCCGCCCCTCCGGAGACGCCGATCAGGATCCGGTACGGTGACCAGCGCGCGAGGTCTGTAATGGCGGCGAATTTTTCTTCGAGTGGTTGACGCATGGGAACAAACCACGGCTGGTTCAGGGCCGCGAAATATTTGAGGCAGAAGTGAAAGGTTTTTCGGGTCACGTTGGAGGTACAACCTCCCAGATTCTTTTTCCCAAATTTTAATCTTTGGCTGAAAAAAGTCAAGGGGTGGGATGTTCGTCCAGCCCAAACGAACATTTTTTCCTAAATTTTCAATTTTTTTGGGAAATTTGGGAGGGGGGAGCCTTGCGCAAACCGGGATTTTCTGGTTAAAATAATAAATTGTGAAAAGTACGCACTTTTTTATTATCACAAACACTTCAACAAAAATGACTTTTGGCGCACCAAAGTGAATTATATCGTGTAGAGGAGAAATAAAATGCTCTGGAACCGGTCAAACGACTTCCTGAAATTGGCCCTTGCGCTGGGTTTGGCGTGGGTTTTGGCTCTCGCCCCCACCAGTTTGCGCGCGGACGAAAAGACGGACGAGAAGGACGCGGCAGCGACTGCTCATCTGTCTAATTTTATTACGCTGATGCGACTCAACGGCTTCGCAGATTTGGGGATTTACTATCTGGAACAGTTGAATGAGGCAAAGCAGCTTCCCGCAGCTTTCCAAAAGGAATATGATTTTCAGCTCGCGGTTTTGACGGAGGCCTCCGCCAACCTGGCGCGAAAGTATGAAGATCGCCTGGAAGCCTACGACAAAGCAATTACGCTCCTCGAAAAATACATCAAGGAAAATCCCGATGGGGAGAATTTCTACGTTGCCATTGGTTTCCTGCCGAACATCCGCCTGAACAAAAACCTCGTTTACCAGGCCATGGGGAACTTGAACGACCCCTTCAAGATCGATGACTCCAAGATGAACGACGAGGAAAAGAAGGAACTCGAGAAACGTAAGACCCAATTCACCGCCGACAAAAAGAAGTACGAGGAACTCGCACGCGGTGAACTGAAGAAAAACATTGACTTCCTTACCGAGTACGAAAAAATCATCCTCGACGGCGCGAAGAAACTCGACCCGAACAACAAAGAACAGAACGCGAAACGAAATGATATGCTGAACGAGCTGCACAGCATTCGTATGGCTCGTGGAAACACGTATTACGAAATCGCGAAGACGTACCCGGAAGGAAGCAAAGAAAGAAATGAAAATCTTGACAAAGCGCGCCTCCAGTACAAGTTCTTTTGGGATAAATACAAGGAACAGGGCCTTCTGATCGCTTTCCGCGGTCATATTAACGAGGCCAAAATGTTCATCGAGATGAAAAAGTATGCCGGAAAAGGCGAAGCCATTGAAATCCTCGGTGACCTGTATAGTGGTTTGAAAGAAGTCGTTTCTCAGGACGAAATCCTTCGAAACGTTTTCGTTGAGGTCTGTACGTGTTACCTGAAAATCTTTGCTGACAAAGACTCGGGCGTCAAGCCGGACAAAGATCAGCAGACCATCCTTCTGGAAACGATGCAGCAGTTTGATCCTTCCAAAACAGGGTCCATCCTTCGTACCTACGGGATCGAAGGGACTGCGGTTGGTATTGAGATGCGTCTGGCGTATATCGCCTATATGGAACATTTTCTGGATTTGAACAAACCGAAGGACGAACCCAAATGGCGCGGCATCCTGAAAGAAGACGTTCGCCGTTTGTATGCTCTGCCGGCCAACCCGTTCCTGAACGAGATCCGCGCTCTGCATATTCGTTACTTCCCTGAAGAACACGTGGGTGATCAGGAAACCAGTCTGACCTTCGCAAACTACAAGAAAGAGCTGAAGGCGAAGCAGGCCGCAAACCTGAAACTCCCTCCGGAGAAGCGTGATAATTTGTACCTGGAACTGCATAAGTTCGCACTAAAGGAATTTTCGATCTACTGCAAGGCGCGTGCCGAGCAGCAGACTGCGACCGATGCCGACCGCAAGGCCGAAATTAAGGACATTCTTACGAACAATCCGCCGAAGCTGCTCGAGGTTTTCGAGATGTTGGAGTCGCTGAAGTCGTATATTCTGCGAGTGAAACAGTTCGAGATTCTCACTCTGGACCGTTTCTACCGTGCGCAGATGCTGTACTTCGCCGGCAAACAGTACGAATCAATCGCCCTGCTGGACTTCATCGCGAAGCGTTACAGCAGTTCAACGCAGGCGTCGAACGCACTCTACTACGAGATGGCGTACCTCTCTCTCCTAATCAGTACGGAATATCGGGAAGTCAAGAAGCAGATCCAGGCTGGAGAAATCACCCAAAAAGAAGCCCTCAAAATGTTCCGCGGCGAGCTTGAGCTTTTGGCCTCGTGCATTGAAATGAAGGATAAAATGCTCCAGGAACCTTCCAAGTACGCTCTTGATGAAGTGGATGATGCCGGGCAGCCGATTCCGAAGCCGATCACCAAAATGGCGATGGCCGAGGAGTGGGAACGCCTTTGCAAACTCTGCCTGATGGCGGGAGCGATCGATATGGCTCAGGAGTACATCCAGAAAATTCCGTCCGACAGTGAAAACCGGGCGGCTCTGGAACTCTCCATTGGTTTCAGTCACTGGAATATGTACATCGAATACAAACGCGCAGACGATAACGCGAAGCCGTTCTCCGAAAAGCAGGCTTCTGACTACCAGAAACTCGCGCTTGAATTGCTCGAAAACGGCGCCCAGAAGCTGAAAAAATCTGTGAAGAAACCGGAAGACGTGACCTCGACAGTGGTTGCGGCTGCGATGACCCTTTGCGACAGTTACTCTCGCCGCGGTGATAACAAAAGCGCGATCAAGTGGCTGAACGATGAAACGATCGGTCCGTACAAACTCCTCTGCGATGGTCATCCCGCTGTGACAGATGACAAAAAGGACAGGATCCTGAACATCGCTCTGGTCGCGTTCGTTTCGGAAAATGACATGGAAAAAGCCAACGACGCCATGGACCGTCTCGAAAAACTGGCGGCTTCCGAAGACGCTGGCAGCGAAATGGAAGAGAAACTCACCAAGAAATATATGAGCCTTGGGATTCAGCTCCGCGACAACCTGCAGAGTATGAAAGCCTCGGGTGATGAGGAAGCTCTGGCCAAAGTCAAAGACGTTCAAAAAGGGTTTGAAGACTTCCTGAAACGTATTCAGGAACGGGAAAATGGAACCTCCTACGCTTCTTTGAACTGGATCGCGCAGACGTTCATCTCCCTCGCAGAAGGCAGTATGGAAGGAAATAAGGTCGGTGAGGAATCGAAGAAATACTTCGAGGCCGCCATCGGTACCTATGAAACCATGCTGGAACGTATGAAGTCCGATCCCTCTGATTTTGTCGCCAATGCGGACGAAGCAAAAATCGCAAACCTGACGATTGGCCTGCAGCGCAAAATCGCAGAGACCGCTGAAGAATTGGGCGATTACGAAAAAGCTGATAAATACTATCGGCTCGTCCTCACCGCGAAACCCGGCCTGATGGAACTCCAGTACAAGATGATGAATATGTATGTCAACTGGTCGCTTTCCATTACGGATCCGGAAAAATCCAAGGACAAAGTCAATCTCCTGGTTCAGGCCCGAGTCGGGATCAAGTCGGATGACAAGAAAAAGACGATTTGCCGCGGTTGGACCGGGGTACAGCGTGGCTTGAACAGCTTCATCGTTCTGGATGAGAGTAACGATGACCCGACGGCTCCGCAGAAACGCTGGCTCTATTACTATGCTTTCCTCCAGGAAAACAAAGTGAATTACCTCTACGGTCTGGCCAAGGGCAAGACGGATGAAAAGGGTAAGGAAGCGCTGACTGCCGCGATGAACGGGATCCGACGCGCCTTCGATGGTGGAAACGGCTCCAGCACAGATTACGGCGGATCGATCCCGAAACTCGACGCCGACGGAAATCCAACGGACGAATATTTTGAAAAGGACGGTCTTGTTTACGAACCGCTGGCGGATGATTACGAGGCTCTTCTGAAGAACATCCAGAAAGCTCTCGGCGAAGAACCGACCGGTTTCGCGAACTGGAAGCGTGAGGTCGTGGAAGACACGCCGGAAGACGCTGACGCATTTACCGCCGCCCAGATCGAAGATAACGAACAGCTGGAAGGGCTTGAAATGAGCCGTCTCGCTACCGAGGAAGACTACGCCCGCAAGATGATGACACCCAAACCGAAGCCTACTCCGCAGTGGCTCACCTACACGTACTACGGAATTGGCGGGCTCGTCGTACTGATTTTCCTCTTCGTGATGCTCCGCGGCGGAGGAAACTCCAAGGCTGCGAAACGCCGTAAGGCCATGCTGGCGAAGACCTCGGTCCCGAAGGACGGCGCTGCTTTCCAGGCGGGAAGTGAGGAGCAAGCCGCTCCGGTTTCGCTTGGTATTGGTGATGAGGTCGTGGACTCCAAGGCGGGAGCAAGTGCTTTCGCCGCGATGGGGTTCGGCGATGCTCCGGTAATCGAGGAAGAACCGAAGAAGGAAGAAACTCCTGCCTTCGATTTCGGCTTTGGTGACGCTCCGGCCGCGAAACCCGCTCCGGCGGCTGACAAACCGGTCGTGAAGAAAGTCGTTAAGAAACCCGCTCCGGCAGCACCGGCTCCGGCTGAAAAACCTGCGGAAGCGGTTGAAAAGCAGCCGGTGAAGAAGGTCGTGAAGAAAGTTGTGAAGAAACCGGCTCCGACGGCTGATGCTCCGGCCGAAAAACCGGAAGAGAAACCGACTGAAGCGGCTCCGGCCAAGAAAGTCATTAAACTCGTGAAGAAACCGGAGAACAAGTAGTTTCCCGACGGCGAGAGACTCGCTTCGTGCGAGACTCTCGCTGATAGAAATTTTATACTCAACAAAAAATTAATTCCCCCAAGGGACATCATACACAAGGAGATTAAATATGAAACGGCGTTTGGTTGGCAGCTTCCTCACGTTGGCTTTGTTTGCGCTTTGCGTCACGGTTCAGGCTCAGGATAAATGTCAGATTGTGCGTCACAATGGTGACATCATCCGTAACGCGGTCATTTCCGACATGACAAAAGACGAGATCAAAGCGGAGATCGCTGGTGGTACGGAAAAAATTCCGGTCGGTGATGTGAAAAAAATCGTCTTCTCCGGTGAACCGGCGGAAATGGATGAAGCCCGTGGTTACATTGAGGACTCTCGTTTTGAGGACGCGATCGATGTTTTGAAAAACATCGACCCGGATCAGCTCAATGAATTCATGAAAATGGAACGTGACTTCCTCATCGTCCGAGCCATGGCTGGCCGGGCTTTTGCCGGAAGTATGGCAATTTCGGACGTTCTCAAGTCGATGGATAAATATTTCAGTGACAAGGCGAACCAGAATTTCTACCGCTTTTACGAAGTGACGGAAATCTACGGTAACCTGAACACGCTCATCGGAACAGACGAGGCGTTGTCCAAGGCCGGAAAGGCGTACGGAATGCTTTCCAAGGCGAAGGACGCGCCGATCCTCAAGGCTCGCGGTCTCATCGGAAGCGGGAACATTTTCCTCCTCAAGAAAGACGCCGCCTCCGCCACGAAGGATTTCAAGGAAGTCCTCACGATGGTGAAGAATCAGGAACTGGAAGGCGTGAAAGCCGAAATGCAGGTCGCTGCCAGCTGCGGCCTTGCCCGTGCGGCGGTTCTGGAAGGGAAAAACGCGGAAGCGACCCAGATGATTCAGAAGATTTTCACTGATAACATTATTACGGCCGAGGATCCCCTGAACGCCCAGCTTTATAACGCGTTGGGATTTGCCCAGCTTTCCGCCAAGAAACCGAAAGATGCCGCGATTTCCTATATGCACACACATCTGCTTTACAACTCGAACAAGCAGTTCCATGTGGAAGCGCTGGACGCGATGATCAACATTTTCCGCGTTGAACTTCGGGATGAAACACGTGCTGCGGAACTTGAAGGTGTGAAAGCCGCTCGTTATGGCGCGAAGAAGAAATAGGATTTCAGCCTGTTCGATCTTTCTCCCTGATAATCATAAAACAGGGAGGAAAATCCTTCCATTTGGCCAAATTCCTCAAAATTTTCCAAAAAATTTTCAGTTTTTTTTGGCCTCCCCGATTGATATTTTTATTATTTGGGGTAAACTATATAAAGTAAATATAAACTTTCAGAAGTGGTCTGTTTGTCGGCAACTCTTTTGGAAGATTTAACGCGCCCCGAAGACGCGAACCGTTAAACAAAAACAATAAATCGTTACACTATTCAACTTGTGGAGGAAAAAATGAAGCAAAGTAGTTTGCTGAATTGGATTGCCGCGGCCCTTTATCTGGTCGCCATGATTGGAGTTCCGGCTGGAACGTTTGCGATTGCTGTGGCTGGTGATACTCCGGTCGTGATGGCCCAGGACGACGCCGCTGATGACAGCGGACCGAAAAAAGAAAGCATTCTGATGTGGACCTATCATTCTCTTGGTCCTCTTTACAGCTTCGTTTTCCTTGGCATTTCCTTCGCTCTGGTCGCGCTTGGTTTCAAATACATTCTTGCTCTGCGTGTCAGCTCTAACGTTCCGGAAGATTTGAAAAATCA
>JAFTCU010000156.1 GCA_017454585.1 Thermoguttaceae bacterium
CGGTTCTGGCGCGTGAAATTTTCCGCGAAGGTCTTCGCAACATCATCGCCGGAAGCAACCCGGCCGGTATTCGCCGCGGGATCGATATGGCGGTCAATGCCGCTGTGGATTCCCTCTGCGAACAGGCCAAACAGGTTACGACCAAGGCCGAGATCGCTCAGGTCGGCGCCATTTCCGCCAATAACGACCACACGATCGGTGACCTGCTCGCCGACGCGATGGAAGCGGCCGGAAACGACGGCGTCATCACGGTCGAGGAAGGCAAAACTGCCGAAACGACCTACACCGTGGTTGAAGGGATGCAATTCGACAAAGGCTTCCTTTCCCCGTACTTCATGAACCGTCCCGACACCGCCGACTGCTTCATGGAAAACGCGATCATTCTCCTCCACGAGAAGAAGATCAACAATCTGCGCGAGCTGATCCCGCTCCTTGAGAAAGTCGTCCCGACGGGCAAACCGCTGCTGATCATCGCTGAGGACATTGAAGGCGAAGCGCTTACCGCTCTGGTTGTGAACGTTCTGCGCGGCAACCTGAAGGTCTGTGCCGTCAAAGCTCCGGGCTTCGGCGATCGCCGCAAGGCCATGCTTCAGGACATCGCGATCCTCACCGGCGGTCAGGTCGTCAGTGAAGACCTTGGTATCAAGCTGGAAAACGTGGACCTTTCGATGCTTGGCTCCGCGAAACAGGTCACGGTCACGAAAGACTCCATCACCATCGTGAACGGCGGCGGAACGAAAGAAGCGATCAAAAAACGCATTGACGTTCTGCGTGACCTGATTGAAAAGACCGAGAGCAACTACGACCGTGAGAAGTACCAGGAACGCCTGGCGAAACTCTCAGGCGGCATCGCGGTCATTCAGGTCGTCGCCAGCACGGAAGCCGAAATGAAGCAGAAGAAAGCCCGTATCGAAGACGCCCTGCACGCGACCCGCGCGGCCGCGGAAGAGGGGATCCTCCCCGGAGGCGGTGTCGCCCTTCTGCACTGCCGTGAAGCGGTCGAGAAGGCCCGTACCAATGCCCGCGGCGATGAGAAGATCGGCGTGGACATCATCCTGCGCTGCCTGAACAAGCCAATGGTCCAGATCGTGAACAACGGCGGCGAAGACGGAACCGTCGTGGCCGACATCGTTTCCGAGATGGAGCCGGGTAAAGGCTACAACGCGGCGACCGGCGAGTACTGCGATATGTTCGAGGCCGGGATCATCGACCCGCTGAAAGTGGTCCGCACGGCTTTGGCGAACGCCGCGAGCATCGCCGGAATGATGCTCATGACAGAAACCATGGTCACTGACTTCGACAAAGAAGACAAGAAAAAGGCTGCCGCTGAAGGCGCAGTACGCTGATTTCAGGTTCTACGGGGACGACGCTTCCAGCGTCGTTAAAATCACCTTAAAAAGGTTTTCCTTTTTTGACGACGCTGGAAGCGTTGTTCCCGCACGAAACTATTCCACAAACGAATAACGAATGATGACGTTTCCGCGAGTTTTCATTATTCGTTATTCGTTGTTCCATATTAACTCCTTAACCTTTTACTCCTCCTTACGCATCGAAAATGGCAGAAAACAAACGGGATTATTACGAAGTACTGGGCGTTGAAAAGACCGCAACGAAGCAGGAGATCGCGGCCGCGTACCGCAAACTCGCCATGAAATACCACCCTGACCGTAATCCTGGTAATGAGGAAGCCGTGGAAAAGTTCAAGGAGGCTTCCGAAGCGTTTGACGTCCTGAACAACGACGAAAAACGCGCAACCTACGACCGTTACGGTCACGCGGGTGTGAATGGTATGCCCGGCGGCGGCCCGCGCTTCAACGACATTAACGATATTTTCGAGGCCTTCGGCGGTATGGGCGGCGGCTTCGCGGACATTTTCGGCGATATTTTCGGCGGTGGCCGGCGTGGTTCCCGATCCGGCAGACCCCCGAGGGGCGAGGACATTCGCTGCGTCGTGGACCTCGACCTTCGCGAAGTGGCCAAAGGGGTCAAGAAGAAAGTCAAGATCCGCCGAAAAGAGGTTTGCACCACGTGCAACGGCTCCGGCGCGAAACCCGGCACGGCCCCCGAAACGTGCACCTACTGTGGCGGCCACGGCGTGATCATGCAGGGTGCGGGCTTCATTCGGATGCAAACCACGTGCCCGTCGTGTCACGGTTCGGGAAAAGTCATTCGTCAGCCCTGTACCGCCTGCCGCGGTTCCGGCCTGTATGATGGCTCGCAGGAGATTGATGTGGAAATCCCCGTCGGTATCGACGAACGCAACCAACTGCGCCTCGTTGGTGAAGGCTGCAAAAGTCCGAAGGGCGGCGAGCCTGGTGACTGCTACCTGAACGTCCGTTTCCTGGAACATCCGGTTTTTCAGGTCGATGGAAAAGATCTGATCTGCAAAATGCCCGTCACGTTCACGCAGGCGGCCCTTGGCGCTACACTGGATGTCCCGCTTCTCGACGGTCATCAGGATTTCAAACTCCCGTCTGGCACGCAGAATGGTGATATTTTCCGCCTGAAAGGAAAAGGGCTTCCCCAGCTTAATCGTCCGGAAAAGTGCGGCGATATTGTAATCATCGTGACCATTGAAGTTCCGCGGACCCTGACGGACGAGCAGGAAAAACTCCTGCGGAAGTATGCCGAGACGGAAAACGTGAACGTCTCGCCCCAGCGCAAGGGTTTTTTCAAGCGCGTCGCGGAATATTTGAAGTCACTTGGAGAAGAAACGGACGAAAAAAAATGAATAATTAAAAAGGAGGCTTAAATGTTTTTCAAGAACAAGAACAACGAAGAGATTTACGAAGATTTAGGCGATAATACGGAAGATGACGAACTGGAGCAGCAGACCCCGGAAGTCGATACTTCGAAGGTCGAGGGGCTGGAGGAGGCTTTGAAAGGGGACGAGCCGAAAGATGAAGACGTTCCGAAAGACCCGGTCAAAGAGCTGGAAAAGGCTTTGGCCGAGGAGAAGGAACGCACGCTGCGCCTTTACGCCGAGCTCGATAATACGCGCCGCCGTGCCGCTCGTGAGATGGTCGAGGAGCGTAAATATTCCGGGATGGACGTGATCCGTGCGATCCTCCCGGTGATGGATAATTTGCAGCGTGCCATTGACGCAGCCTCGCAGCAGAACGCGGACGATCCGCTTCTGGAAGGCGTCAAAATGATTTACCAGCAGTTGACCGACGCGCTGAAACAGAATAATTGCACGAGGATCGAGGCGTTAAATCAGCCGTTTGACCCGAAATTCCATCAGGCCATTTCGCAGATGCCGAGCGCAGACGTACCGGAAAACACGTGCATCGTCGTGGCGCAGGAGGGCTACATGCTCTTCGACCGTGTTGTGCGCGCGAGCCAGGTCGTCGTCAGTAAAAAACCGTAAAGATTTTAAAGCCTCCCTCATTGAGGGGGGTGGCACAAAGTGCCGGGGGGAGTGGTACGAAGTGGGCTATACTCCCCCAGTCTCGCTTTGCGAGCCAGCCCCCTCTGAGAGGGGGCCTTTAAAAAGGACCCCGTTTTTTGTATCTGAACCCGCTTTTCTCTCAAATCTCTTCCAGCATTTTCGCCAGCCGCTTGGCCGAAACGCTTATGCTCGTTCCCAGTTTCTGCGCGAAAAGGGAAATTCTGTACTCCTCGATCGCCCAGCGAAACGCTTCGAGCGGCTCGCTTTCGATGCCGCGCATGTCGAAATCGCGGCGCAGACGTTCGTATTCTTCCTGAAAATACGAGAGTTCCTGTATTTGTTCCAGTCCTCGCGAAAGAGCGATTTTCGTGCCGGAGTTTGTGCCGGAAAGCGCCTGGATTCGGGCTTCGATCCCACGGAAGTACCGGCCGAAATGCTTCACGTACTTCCACGACGTCCGCAGGAGAAAGTCGGGCGGGGTCAAACGCCGGATCTGTGCGTCCAAATCGTCCACGATCGGTTGGAACGGCTCGTAAAGCGCGACGCGGGACGGTTTTTCGTCCCTTTCATCTTGAGAGTTTTTAGAGTTCAGGTTTCCAAACGACTTGATTTGAAGCGTTCCGAATTTGATCTGCGACGCCAGATCATTCACGGCGTGCCGCTGGCTTCCTTTCACGCAAAGACCGTTCAGGGCCTTGATCGCGGCGTGGTACGATTTCCAGAGCTGCTCGAGTGGCTGCGGGAGTTCCTGGACTACGATGGAAATGCGGCTTTTGGCCTGTTTCACGATTCGCTCGAATTCCTGCTGATTGCGAGGCACGCGGTCCAACAGAGGTTTCAGGTCCGCCAGCGCAGGGAAACCGTCCGGTTCAAGGGCCAAGTGCGCGATCAGGTCGCAAATCGTATCGACGAACGGGGTTTTGGTCGTTTTCACGAAATAGTCCGCCTGCATTTTCATCTCGGTGAATCCCGGCATCCAGACGGCCTGCTGGTTCAGCTCCCGATTGGCGGCAATCCGGAAAAGTCGAAGTACTGCACGGCGAATGTTCATTTCGGCCTGGTACTGGGACGTGGAAAGCCGGATCCCGACGGTTTTTCCTTCATCGACGAGCATCGGGAACGCCGAGATTTTCCCGGCCCGTGAGGCCGCGTCGAGGAGCGTCGATTCGATCTGGACCTGAACGGGCAGATCGCCGAAACTCCACGAAGTGAAACCCGACCGTGTCCATTTCGAGTCTTTGACCATCGCGAATTTCTCGGAGGCCTGGTCCCCCACCTGCTCCAAAACCTCGCGCAGATTCCGGCTTTCGGCCAGAATATTCCCCTGCGAGTCGCTGACCCGAATATTCATCTGGAGAGCCGGGGGAATCTGGCTGAAATCGAGGTCTTTTTCCCGGATCAGCTCGCCGGCGATGCGGGTGAACTCGGCCGCAAGAACGCTCCGAAGATTTCCGACTCCAAACGGGATCCGGGCGCAAACCTCCCGCGCCGTGTCGGGGGCCGGGATCAGTTTTCGCCGCTGCTCCTTCGGAAGCGCTTTGATCAGATGCGCGACGCGCTCGGCCAAAAGCCCTGGAACACCCCATTCCAGAGCGTTTTCCTGAAGCTGGTGGACCGTTTCGAGTGTCGCGTGGATCGTCACGCCGTCCGTGTCGCTTCCCGGCTCGAAGCGGTACTCCAGCGGGAACTGGTAGCTGGAAGTCATTTCTGCGTTTGGTCTCTTTTCTCTGGTTGGGGTATTTTCAGGAATCGAAGGTTTTGTCTCGATAGATTTGGGCGGGATTTTCGGCTGTGCGGGCTTTTTGGTCTTCAGAACCGGCTGAACGACCTGCCCGAAAAGGCGGATCTCGCGCAGCGGCGTTTCTTCTGCGGTTTCTGGCTTTTGGGAAGTTTCGGGGGTGATTTTCTCGCTGGAATTTCCCGCTTTCGCTCCCTGCTTCATCACCACTGGCTTCGAGCTGTACGTGAAAACGCCGCTGAACGAGTCAGGGAACTGCTCGGAAAGCGTCGGATCAGGCTTTTCCGGCACCAGATCCTCCTCGCGCATTTCGAGGTTTTTCAATGTTTCCGGGTCGGCGGTTTTGGCCCACTTTTCGAGCGACGCGTGATCAAAAACGGTCTTGGGGAGCCGCTGGTCGTAAAACTCGTAGAGTTTCCACGTGCCGGGGAGGTAATCGAACCGGCGGAGTTTCGCCTGTACCTGCTCCAACTCAAACCAAAGCTCACGGTTCCAGGCGTAAAAGTCGATTTTCGAGCGCAGATTTCCCTCGGCAAGTCCCTGCTGGATGAACATTTCGCGGGCCTGCGCCTGATTCACCTGAGCGTACGGAACGCGGCGCTTCGGAACGATCGTCAGCCCGGAAAGGGTCACTTTCTCGTAGATCATCACGTCGTTATTCTGCTTCGACCAGTGCGGCTCACTGTGCGATTTCTGGATCAGATGTTCTGCGAGGGGCTCGATCCATTCGACGTCGATCACGGCGCACGTCCTCAAAAAACGCTTGGACGTTTCGACCATTTCGGCCGCCATGACCCACTCCGGGTAAGATTTTTTCCGGTTTTTCTTTTCTTCCGCCGGGTCCAGAATAGAACCCACCCCCGCATCTGCCGGGGCCGAAGAATTGGTCTCGGGGTCCACGTTCCCGTGCGTGTCGATGATGCGGCCCTGAGCGTCGAGCGTCCGGCCCCAGAATTTCGCGCCGGCCTTTTCATGACGGATCTCTTTGGGGAGGTCCTTCGTGCTTCCACCTGGATTTGGCGTTTTTTCGATTTTTGGGGTGGGTTTCTGTTCGGGAACCTGGCGCAAAATGCCGCTTCCGGGCCAGAGCCAGCACTTCCCGCCGCCCCCGACCGCGTATTCGGGGGTCAGCGGCGTTTTCTGCCCGACGTTGGAAAGGAGTCCGCTCAAAAGGGCGCGGTGGATCGCCTCGTACTTCGCCTGGATCTGCTCCGGCTTCGTCCCCGGCACGGTCCCTGGCGTGAGCTGGGACATGTCGCCGTGGAGGAGCTTTTCCGGGAGTTTTTCCTCTTTAAGGATCTGCTGGACCAACTCGCGGAGCTGCTGGTAAACGTCGAACCACTCGCGCATCCGGTTCCACGAGATGAAATTCTGCCTGCACGCTTTCAGGAGCTGGTTCCGCGAAAGTTTTTCCTTGAGCTGGGCGTAAAAATCCCAGAGTTTCAGGAACGAAATGAAGTCGGATTTCGAGTCGAGAAACTGCTCGTGCGCGGCATCGGCGGCGCCCTGTTTTTCGATCGGCCGCTCGCGTGGGTCGCGGATCTCCAAAGCCGCCGCAATGACCAGGATCTCAAGAAGCGGGTTGGCTCGAACTGCGGGGACGATGCTTCCAGAGTCGTTGAATTTTCGTGGCGTTTTCTTTTTCTTAAACGACGCTGGAAGCGTCGTCCCCGTAGTTTTCCCCAGTTCGATCGCTTCCAGAACGATTCGGCCGATGCGCGGGTCCACGGGGATCCGCGCCAGTTTCATCCCGAGCGGGGTCAGATCACCGTCGGGCGTGGCTTTCGTCAGCGCTTTCAATTCAAAAAGGGTTTTGTACCCGTCCCGGATCGCCGCGAGCTTTGGCATATCGAGGAACGGAAACGATTCGACGCGCCCGAGTTTCAGGATCTTCGTCTGCAAAATGACCGACGCCAGGTTGGTGCGCTGGATCTCCGGCTGGGTGTACTCCTCGCGGGAGTTGAAATCTTCCTCCGAGTACAAACGCACGCAGATCCCCGGCCCGATTCGGCCGCAGCGGCCCTTGCGCTGGTCGGCGGAAGCGCGTGAAATCGGCTCGATCGGAAGCCGCTGGGTTTTGGAACGCGCCGAGTATCGGCTGATTCGCGCCGTTCCCGAGTCGATCACGTACCGGATGCGCGGGACCGTGACAGACGATTCTGCCACGTTGGTCGCGATGACGATCCGCCGTTTGTTCCCGGTCGGATTGAAGATTTTTTGCTGCTGCTCGGCCGGCAGGCGGGCGTAAAGGGGGAGGACCTCAACATTTCCCTGACGAAAAAGAGCGAGTCTTTGGCGTTTTTCCTCCCCGGCAAAGAGTTTGGTCAGTTCGTGAATGTCGCGCTCGGTCGGCATAAAGACCAGCATGTCGCCGGGGCCTTTCATGGCGAGAAACTCTGTCGCACGAATCACCGCCTGATGAACGTCGCCGTCGTGAACCACGCGCGGGGCGGAGTCCTTTTCTTTTTTCGGTTTTTGGCCGTAATTCGGAAGCTCGTCCAGATCGTCGTCCGCTTCTTCATCATCTTCCTCAAAAATCGGCTGGTAAATCACTTCGACCGGATACGTTCGCCCCTCGACCATCAGGATCGGGACCTTCCGCGTGCCGGTCTCGAAATGGGCGGCGAACCGGGCGGCGTCGATCGTCGCGGACGTGATGATGATTTTCAGATCGGGCCGGCGGTCGGCCAGACGGCGCAGGATCCCGATCAGGAAGTCGATGTTCAGCGAGCGTTCGTGCGCCTCGTCGATAATCAGGACCTCGTACTGATTCAGAAACCGGTCCCCCTGCGTCTCGGCGAGCAGAATCCCGTCGGTCATCAGCTTGATGCACGTTTCGGGCGACGTGTGGTCGGTGAACCGGATCTTGTAGCCGACGAGTTTTTCCGGCGGGATCAGTTCCATTTCCTTTTCTGAAAAGGGGATCGGCCGTTGAGTGCCTTGAGAAAGTTCGTGGGCCAGGCGATTCGCGATGGAAATTGCGGCGATCCGGCGCGGCTGGGTATGGCCGATGAGCCGACGGGTCCCCAAACCAAGCTCCAGGCAGATTTTTGGGAGCTGGGTGGATTTTCCGGAGCCGGTCTCGCCGCAGAGGATCACGACCTGGTTTTCTGCGATCGCTTTTTTGATTTCTTCCCGGCGGGCGGAAACGGGAAGTTCTTCGTCATAAACGAGCGTTGGAATACTCAGTTCCCGCCGTCTGCGCGCTTTTTTCTCCTTCAGTTTTCGTTCCAGCCGGGCCTCTTCCCGGTTTTTCGGATCGGTTTTTTTCGGGTCTTGTGCGGGTTCCTGGGGGTTCGTTGGGGTCATGGGGATCTTTTACTTTCAAAACAAAACGGAGAAACCGATTCCCGATTTCTCCGTTCCTTTATTGTTTGCGCTGATGTTGAGGCTCAGTCTTCGGTGGTCTCCATGGAAATACCACGTCCGAGGCGCTTCCGCATTCCACCCTGCTGATGACCTTCAATCAACGGAGTACGAGCTTCAGGCGAAGAGTAAGCGAGAAGCTGCTCGCGAATCTGATCCTGCTCTGCCGGAGTTCCGAGTTGGTCCACCGCGTCCGCGACGCCTTCCAGAACCGAGCGCTTGACGCCCTGACGAATCCAATCGAAAAAGTTCATGATTTCTCCTTTTCATCCGTGAAAAAAATGGTGAGTTTTAAACGACTCTAAATCAAGTTTCTATTTTAACAGAGATTTGGATTTTGTAAAGAGCTGATGAGTAAAACTTTAACGATTTTTGAAAATTTTCAGGAAAAAGTTTTCGGAACGGTTTGTGTATCTTCGCAGGATTGCGCAGATTGTAAAATTTCCCAGTCAAAAGGCTATTCCTTTTTAGCGGAGCAGGGGGGAAGGACTTTTCAGTTTTCCTTCCCCCGAAATAAACGGAAAAGAGCCAAAAAGCTATTTTTCCTCGATCTCGATGGTTTTCCAGTACCCGGCCTCATACGACCATTCGTCCGGGTAGTTTTCCAGCTCAAGCTGGATCGTATTGCCCGCGAACGGGGTCAGGTCAAACTTGACGTCCTGCCACGCATCGCCCGCAATCACTTTTTCGAGCTGCGGTGAGCCGTTCACCTGGATTTTCAGGAGCCAGTCGTAGTTCGGATGGTTCGTGACGGTCAGTTTCAGCGTCGTTTTTACGCCGTTTTTCACGCTCAGCGTCCGGGAAAGAATACACGGCGTTTCCCGTTTGAGCGGATGCGTCATCAGAACGTTCGCCGTCCCCTTCCACTGATCCTTCATCCCCGGGTTCATGTCCGGGCCGCACTGCGAGATTTTCCAGCCGGGGAAGAAATGATCGACCGCTTTTTGGATTTCTTTGTACGCGCGGAATTTGATTTGGGCCATTTCCGCGTCCGTGAATTTCGTATCGAGCGCCGGCTTTGGGTCCCACGAAAGCTCCAGCGGCATTGGCTCGGCTTTCTGGCGCGGGATCACGAAATATTCCACGCCGTCCACGGTCTCCATGCGTCCGCCGGCGGCGATGACCGTCTGGCGGGCGAGTTTCTCACAAACATCCAGAAGCGCCGGGAAAGTGTACTCGGTGTACGAGAATTTCGGCTCATTTTTGAGTTTTTCGGAGAATTTGGCCGGGAGTTTTTTGAACCCGAGCCGCGTGAAAAGGGCGCCGCCCGCGCTCGACGGATTGCAGTCGGAATCGTAGCCGGCCCGCATCGAAATGACGATGGTCTGGTCCAGATCGCCGTTTCCGTAGAGGAGGCCCAGGACGATGCACGCGCCGTTGATCTTCACGTCGATCGCGCCGTTCGAGGCTTTCTGGTACTCGGGATTTTTGCGGTACTTCTCCACGCATTTATTCCACGCGAACGTCCAGTCGTTGGGGTTTTCGGAGTGCCACGCACGCACGTCGCGGACCATTTCGGCGTACTGACTTTCTGCAGGGATCGCCGCCAGCCCAGCGTCAAGGAGCTGGTCCACGTCTTCCGTGAAAAAAGCCTCGGCATACATCGCGCCCATGAAGACGCCGCCGTAGATCCCATCACCGTAGTTCATCAGCCGGCCGAATTTTTCGCCCAGAGCAATGACCGAGTTCGGAAGCCCGGGGGAGATCAAACCCGCAAAATCAGCCTCGATCTGGTAATCGATGTCGTTCGGGCAGCGGTTGAATTTGGGGTGGCCGGAGTCCGGCGGAGCGATGCCGGCCCGCAAGTTGGTCCGCCCGGCATTGTTCGCGCACCAAAGGGCGTACTGACTGTTCGCGAAGTCGATCCCGGCCTGGCGGATGGAAGCGTTCAGGCCGTACTGCTCCAGCGTGCGGAGGAACGTCATTTCGACGTACAAATCATCCTGACCGAACGCGTTATTGATCATGTCGGGGGTCCAGACCGGAACGCTTTCCTCGGGGATGATCCGATCGACGAACTTGAATTCCGTCGGAGCGCCCCAGCAGACCCCAGCGATTTGGCCGACCCAGCCGGCCTTCATTTTGTCACGGTACTCTTCCACAGAAAGGCGGCGAAAACCGTCCTCCTGAGCAAAAATGGCAGAAACTGCAGAAACGTAAAACCAGCAGGCGAGGCAGAGAAACAGGAAAGTCTTTTTCATGGGGAAAACCTCTTCCAATTTTTAATTCATAATTCAAAATTCTTAATTAATCAGTCGATCCATCCGCCGCCGAGCATCATCCCGCCGGAGTAGCAGACGGCGGCCTGTCCTGGGGCGATGCCGTAAACGGGGGAGTGGAACGTGACGTGGAATTTCTGGTCCTCAAGCGGCGTCACCAGGGCCGGGACGGACGGCGAGCGGTAGCGGATCTTCACCTCGCACTCGAACGGCTCCTTCGGGTCCGGGATTTGCCAGACAGCGTCGGAAGCGGTGAGTTCCGTCCGCGCGAGATCTTCATGAAGGCCCAGAACCACCCGATTCGTTTCGGGTTCCAGACGCACGACAAAATGCGGCTCCTGAAACGCCAGCCGAAGGCCTTTTCTCTGGCCGATCGTGTAGCGTTCCAGACCTTCGTGGGGGCCGAGGTTTTTACCGTCGAGCGTGACGAAATCCCCCTGCGTGTTCGGGTAGGCACCGGTTTTCTGGAAAATGCAGTCTTTCACAAACCCGGCGTGATTGCCGTCCGGCACAAAACAAATCTCCTGACTGTCCTTTTTGTGCGCCACGTGCAGCCCGATCTCCTCGGCGATCTGGCGGATTTCTTCCTTTTTGTAAGTTCCCAGCGGGAAAATCAGACGGGAAAGTTTTTCGCGTGGGATCCGGTGGAGGACGTAGGACTGGTCTTTCGATTCGTCCAGGCCGCGCCAGATGCGCGCTTCACGGGTCCCGTTCGGCTGGTCGGTCGGCAGGATCCGGGCGTAGTGGCCCGTCGCGACGCAATCCGCTCCAAGCGAATCGGCGAAATCGAAGATTTTCCCGAATTTCAGCTTGGCGTTGCAGACGATGCACGGGTTGGGTGTTCTGCAGGAAGAATACTCTTTTACGAAATAATCGACGATTTGCTGGAACTCTTCGTGAAAGTCCATGATGTGGAGCGGGATCCCGAAACGGTCTGCGACCTTTTGAGCGTCCTGGGCGTCTTCTGAGCTGCAGCAGCCATGCTTTCGGCGGATGGAATTTCCGTCGGAATCGGTGGAGTGAAGCTGAATGCCGTGACGCATAAAAACGCCGGTGACTTTATGCCCGGCCTGGGTCAGAAGGTGCGCACACACACTGCTGTCCACGCCACCGGACATCGCGAGGATGATTTTCATGAGGAAGCCCTCCAGATTTCGATTTTCTTGACGCTGATCCGGCGAGGAAGAAGCTGGACCGGCTTGGAAACGGGGCAAATGGAACAAAAAAACGGAAGGGACCGTGGTTAAACGCCGAACCAGCCGCGCTTCGACGCCCGATTTAAACACGGATTTCCACGGATTCAAAGGATTTGCGCAGATTAGTAAAGAAAAAGTGAGAAATCTTTCTCAAAAAATCCTTTTAATCCCTTAAATCCGTGGAAATCCGTGTTTAAATGGAATTTTGAAGCGGTACGCGCTCCGCGTTGGAGTAAAACTTTACGCCCTCACGGTCAGTTCGTCACGACTGCCGGGCCAAATATTCTTTCAGGAACGTACCGGTACGGCTTTCTGCAACTTCCGAAACGTCTTCGGGAGTACCGCACGTTACGATTTCACCACCGGCGCTTCCGCCTTCAGGCCCAAGGTCGATGACCCAGTCTGCGGAGGCGATGACGTCCAGATTATGTTCGATCACGAAGACCGAATTTCCTCGGTCCACCAGATCGTGCAGAACGTTCAGAAGCCGTTCAATGTCCGTGAAATGCAGACCAGTCGTGGGCTCGTCCAGAATGTAGAGCGTGTTACCGGTTGAAGTGCGCGAAAGCTCTGAGGCGAGTTTAATGCGCTGGGCCTCTCCACCGGAAAGGGTAGTGGAAGGCTGGCCCAGCTCCAGGTAGCCGAGTCCGACCGAGATCAAACTCTCCAGAGGGCGGTGGATCGCGGGGAAATTTTCGAAAAAGACCGCTGCGTCCTCGATTTTCATTTGAAGCACGTCCGCGATGGATTTTCCTTTGTACAGAACTTCGAGCGTCTGGCGGTTGAAACGTTTTCCCTCACATTCCGGGCATTGCACGTACATGTTGGGGAGAAAGTTCATTTCGATTTTTTGAACTCCCTGGCCCTGGCAGTGCTCACAGCGTCCGCCGCGTACGTTGAAGCTGAACCGGCCGATTTTGTAGCCGCGCTGCTTTGCCTCACGGGTTTCTGTAAAGACCTTTCGGATCTCGTCGAAAATCCCCAAATACGTCGCGGGATTACTGCGGGGTGTACGACCGATCGGGGCCTGATTCACGAGGATCACTTTGTCGATTTTCTGAGCGCCGCGAAGACTCTCATGCGGTCCGGGTTTTACGGAGATGCCACCCAGCTTTCGGATGATGGCGGGGGCGAGGGTTTCATTTACGAGCGAGCTTTTTCCCGAGCCGCTTACACCTGTCACACAAACGAAATGGTTCAGCGGGAAATCGACCGACACGTTCTGCAGGTTGTTCGTTGTTACACCCTCAATCGTCACATAACGGGTCCGCGTGTTGACCGAGCGCCGCTTGTGGCGCAGGGCGTACTTTTGCATTTCGCCAAGGTATTTTCCCGTGATGGAACGTGGGTGGTTCTGGATCGTTTCGGGCGTTCCTTCCGCCACGATCGTTCCGCCGTGTACACCCGCGCCCGGGCCCACGTCGATGATCCAGTCGGACTGACGCATGATCGATTCGTCATGCTCGACCACGAGCACGGTATTGTCCATCCTCTGGAGTTGGCGGAGCGCCTCGATCAGCTTTTGATTGTCACGGGGATGAAGTCCGATCGACGGTTCGTCGAGTACATAGCAAACGCCGACCAGCCCGGACCCGAGGCCGCCAGCCAGTCGAACGCGCTGCAGCTCGCCGCCGGAAAGTGTATCTGCCGAGCGGTCGAGCGTCAGGTAACCCAGACCGACCTGCTTCAGGAATTCCAGCCGGGGCAGAATCTGCGAAATGAGCGGTTCCGCGATGGGAAGCTCCGACTCTTCGTCGAACTTGAGATTCCGGAAAAACTTCAATGCGTCCAGAATACTCAGCGCGGTCAACTCCTGAATCGTGTGCGGGCGCATAAAGTCCTTGCGGCGGAAGTCCCCGATTCGCACGTTTAACGCTTCCAGACGAAGCCGCGCACCGTGGCATGTGGGGCATTCTACCCGACCACGGCAGGAATCGAGCGTCTGACGGAAAGAAACGGAGGAGCCGTTCTGGTACTCGTCGTTCAGAAGGTCGAAAATTCCTTCTACTTTCTCACCGATGGCAGGAAGTTTACGGGTCAAAGATGTTTTGGCCGCCAAATCGGAAATACTGCTTTGGCTTGCCGAAGACAAAGAAGCGCCTGACTGTCCGAAAAGGCTGCTCGCACCGGAAAATTCATTTTCCCCGGACGAATTGTTTTCACCGTTCGCGGAGGCCAATTTGATGTTTTGCCCGTGTTTTATTTCCGCACAGTAGTCGATCATGGATTCTTCCAGGTCGATCGACTTTCCGTCGGTTTCTGGTTCCAGCACGGAATCCGAGTCCTCATTTCCCGACCCAGAGGAAATTCCGCCTTTTTGGGGTTTTGTACTTTTGACACCAGAAAAAGCGGGGTCATCGGGATCATTTTCCTGGAAAGCTCCCACGGAAACAGAAGAAACTCCATCGTCGTCACGTACGGCCGTTGGCTTGAAAGTTCCTTTCATGACGGCTTTTTGCTGCTGGCTCTCCGGAGTGGACACTTCTACTGGGACTTTGGATTCCGTTGTGTTTGCCGGCTCAACCAGCAGTTTGTCAAAAGAAGGGGAGGCGCTGCGTAGAGCCGTGATGGTACTCAGGAATTCCTGTAAATCGAACAGATCGCTCCCGGAACCATAAAGGAGAAAATCCATCTGTGTGTCATTCAGACGTTCCAGCGGCGTATTCCAGCGAATTCCCAGAACCGCAAGGCAGGGAGAAAGACGGGCGCGAAAACGACGCAGGGTCTGATCTGGAAGGTTCTTCCAAATCCCAACCGCTCCGGACGCGAGAGAAAGGCTTCGATTCGAAATGACCAGATCCGGGTCAAACTTTTCCAAATAGCCAAATCCCTCGCAAGTCTTGCAAATACCGTAAGGGCTGTTGAAGCTGAACATTCTCGGCTCCAGTGTGTCGAACTTGATGTTGCAGATCGGGCAGGCGTTTTTGGTGCTGAAAATTCTGTCTTTCCAGACGTTTCCCTGAGGCGTGGTGTGTTCGATCGTTGCGATGATCTGGCCACCTCCGTGCCGCAGACCAAGGTTCAGACTTTCCGTCAGGCGCGGACGTGATGCTTCCCGAATGACGACCCGGTCCACGATCGCTTCTACCGTATGAGGCTGGCGAACGTCCTGCGCAGGCGCATGATCCAGTTCCACGATGGTTCCGTCAACCCGGGCTCGAATGTAACCTGCTTTCCGGATCAGCTCGAAAACATCCTGGCAGTTTCCTTTGCGCTTCTTCACAATTGGCGCGAGGAGCATCATGCGGGTACCTTCCGGATACCCCATCAGGGTTTCCAGAATTTGGTCGGGAAGCTGTGGGCGAATTGGCCGGCCGCATTTGGGACAGGAAGCGGTTCCAAGCCGGGCAAAGAGGACGCGGAGGTAATCGTAGATCTCCGTCACGGTCGCGACGGTGCTCCGGGGATTACTGATTCCTGAGTGTTGATCGATGGAAATAGTTGGCTGAAGGCCCTCGATCCGGTCCACGTCGGGACGTTCCATCTGATGAAAGAACTGCCGGGAGTAAACGGAAAGGCTTTCGATGTATTGCCGCTGTCCCTCGGCGTACAGTGTATCGAACGCGAGAGAGCTTTTTCCTGAACCACTTGGGCCGGTGATGACGACGAGCCGATTCCGCGGAATGTCCACGTTGATGTTCTTCAGATTGTGCACACGCGCGCCGATGATATTGATGCGCTTTTTCTGGTGCTGAACGCTGACCATGCCGGGAAGGGGGGACATAATGCGCCTTTCCAAAAAAAAATCCAGTGGAAATTTCACACCGGATATTATGTCAAACAGTTAAGATCTCCGAATGAACAAAAGTCGGAAAAATCAACCACACTGAGCTTCACGAATAAATAAAACTCACGGCGGGTGAGAAACGTGAATTTCTCACCCAAGTACGAAAAATCATTTGCGATGACGAATTCTCGAACGCATTTTTCTTTTTTTACGACCGATCTTGCGACGACCTTTTCCAGAAACTTTTGTTCCCACGATAAATCTCCTGTAAGTAAGTCCCAGTCACACACAGTGAAGGGAAACTGCCAATGAAAACATAAATTAATATTTTATGGTCTGTATTATAGCAAATTTTCAGACTTTTTATAGGGGGGGCGGTTGACTTTTTGAAAATTTTATTTATAATAAACAAAGATTTGGGAGCACTTTGGTTTTTCCCCGTTTTCAGATTGGCCTTTGAAACCCTGGTTTGGATTAAATCCAGGGACTTCCTCACCCGACCGATAAAGAGTAAAATGCCAGAAATTATTCGCGATTTTAAAGACTATTCCCTCGCGTTTCCTTGCAACCCACACGATTTGCGTTCGTGTGCCATTGGGTTCCGACTTCTTTTCTGGGCGGATTCTCTGATCGTTTGCGCGGTGTTGCTTCTGACGGCCGTAATGTTCTGGTTCACGGCAAACTCACCTCAGTTTCAGACGTTCCTGGAGGAAGTCACGCCGGAGAAAATCGTGGAAATCCAGAAACTTCCTCTTCTGGAACAGCAGCAGTATTTCTCGGAAGTACTTCCTTTAGACGAATTGAGGCCACCCCTGACTTTGGTTTCGCTTTTCTTTTTGTTTGGGGTTCTGATGAATATCGTAGGGACGATTTTTTGTATGAACTGTCCACCAATTCCCGGAGCCAAATCTTACGGTCTGGCCTGGTTTGGTGTGTGCATTTTGAACGGGATCCCTTTCCTGAGTACCTTTATTCCACTTTTTTATTTGCTGGCGTGGCAGTATTGGCTCTCATTTTTCTTTCGATTGTCGCTCCTTCTGGGGGAAAAGCGCGTTTTGCTGCTCTTGCGTCAAATTCATCGGACGGTTTTTTTCATGATCTTTTCTCTGTTGCTTGCGACACTTCTTTCGTCGTTTCTTTTCTTGCTCGTCCTGGGCTTTTTCGTACTCGGTTTTTTCCAGTACGCCAAGGTCTTGAAGCTCCTTCGGATAAAAATTGACGAGCAGACTCAATTCTGGGATTATGGAAATGACGATTTTCATACAAAAAAACTCGCTTGAGTTCCCCTCCCCCCTGTGTTTTTTCTCAAAATGTGCTATAATTAACTTGTTTTTATGTACATTGCGGGGGATTATATGGATAAAACTTTTTCCGAGACCCAGATTCCAACGGCACTCCAGGGCTTTTATTCGGTTATTCAGGAAGATTTACAGGAAGTTGAACGCCTTCTGAAAGATTTTCTGGCCTGCGATAATCCATTCATTCAGCAGGTTACCGAACACGGTTTTCGGCTCGGAGGAAAACGTATGCGGCCTGCTTTGCACCTTCTTTTCGCGAAAATGGCCGGGAATGTTCTGCCGGCGCATTTTGTCATTGGAGCCGCGTTGGAAACGATCCACACCGCCTCGCTTGTGCACGACGATATTTTGGACGAAGCCGAAACTCGCCGCCATTTGCCTACGGTGAACGCCGTCTGGAATAACGAAACGAGCGTTCTGATGGGGGATTTCATGGTCGCCCGTGCGATGCTTGCTGTGGCCCAACTCCGGAACCAGACAGTTAATGAAATCGTTGCGCAGACGAGCTGTTCGCTATGCGAAGGTGAAATGCGTCAGGTGGGAAGCCGCGGCAGGTTTGACCTGACGGAAGACGAGTACTATGAAATCATCACCGGGAAAACGGCTGCGCTCTTTGAATGTGCGTGTCGGCTGGGCGTTCTGTGTGCTTTGATCCCCGATGGAAATACGGCGGAAATCTCTGCGGAAAATCAAAAGAAAATTGAAAACGCCGCCCTGTTTGGCCGCAGTCTTGGTCAGGCGTTCCAGATCGCTGACGATTTGCTCGATATTTTGGGCACGGAGGAGCGGATGGGCAAGACGCTTGGTTCTGACCTGGCGAAACAGAAGCTCACCCTTCCGATCATTCGCCTTTTGGCGGCGCTGGATGCTGTTTCACGTGAAACATTGATCGGGGAAATCCGGAATCGACTTTCGTCAGGGACGTACTCGAAAATTCGCGATCTGTTTTGTGAACACAAGATCTGCGACTCGGTACGAGCGACGACTATCGGACACATTCGGCAGGGGCTGGAACTGTTGAGCGTCTTCCCGGAATCCCAGGCGAAAAATGCAATCGAGGGATTCGCTAACTACGCGATTGAGCGTCAATGCTGAGAAAATGAGGTTTTATTTTTTCAGGGCGCCGCTGCCAGAGTTCGTGGAATTCGACCGGCTGCGTGAGGTGGAACCGCTAAAATCGTTGGAAGATATTTCCTGAGGACTGTAGTTGATACGGAACTGAACGGGGCCAACGGTAAAGGTTTCGTTAGGCTTGATGAGACTTTCGGAATTCTGAATCAGGCGCGTTCCGACGATGGTACCATTGAGAGAGCGCAGGTCCTGAATGTGAACTTCATTCTGATGACAGAAAAGTCGGCAGTGATGGCGGCTGACTTCGGGATGGGCCACGACGAGGTCCGCATCGTTGCCTCGGCCAATGATTGCGGGTAAATTAAGCAAAACCCGACTGCTATCTGTTTCACAGTCAACGACGAACAGTTCGATTTTCATGTCGGGTCTCCATCCTAAAGTCTTTAAATATCCCTTTTTCTCTATTGTACCCTTTTTCAGTGGAAATGCAAGGAAGAAAAAAGGATTTTTTCAAAAAAACTGAAAAAATCCTTTGGGAAAGAATGGGAAAACGTGGCGGGATTGTTAATCCAGAGCTTTGAGCGCGAGCGTTTTACCTGCTTCGACGCACAGGGCCAGGACCTCGGGAGTGGGGCGCCACTTGCATTTGATCGCGTCGGTGGCAGGAGTCCAGCCCACTTTCTCGAACCAGGCGGAAATTTCGTCCACCGCGTTTTTCCCCCAGCCGAGTGAACCGAACGCGACCGCGTGCTGGATCGGGAAACGGAGCCCTTGCAGGTAGTTCATCACCGCGGCCATCTGCGGAAGTGGCAGGCCATTGAGGGTCGAGCTTCCCAATGCGCAGCACTTCGCGTCCATCGCAGCCGTGGAGATCTCCGTGAGCGTACTTTTCCGCACGTGCAGCATTTGACACGTCACGCCCGGAACGCTCAGAACGCCCTCGTAAATTGACTGGGCCATAATTTCCGTGCTTTCCCACATCGAATCGTAGAAAATCACGACTTTTTTGTCGGCGGTTTTCGTGGACCATTTCTCGTAGGCGGCCAGAATTGCCGGGAGGTTTTTACGCCAAATCACGCCGTGGCTCGGCGCGATCATCTGAATGTCGAGCCCCGCGGCGGCCTTGAGTACTTTTTGCACCTGGGCGCCATACGGGTACACGATGTTCGCGTAGTAGATTTTCGCCTCCTCCATCAGCGTATCGAGCGGCAGCTCGTCGTCGAACCGTTCGCTCGAGGCGATGTGCTGGCCGAAACCGTCCATCGAGAAGAGCAGCTTTTTCTCTGCGACGTAGGTGAACATCGAGTCGGGCCAGTGGACCATCGGCGTGTGAATGAACGTCAGCGTGTTTTCGCCGAGCGAGAGCGTTTCGCCGTTCGCGACCAGTTTAAATTTCCAGCCCGTCGTGTCAGCGTAGCCACTGAGGATCTCCTTGCACTTGGCCGTGCAGACGATCTCGGCCTGGGGCATCGCGGCGACCAGGGCCGGCATCGCGCCCGCGTGGTCCTGCTCGGCGTGATTGCAGATGATGTAATCGACTTTTTCGAGGTCCACCAGCTCGCTGACGTTTTTCAGAAGCGTTCCCGCGACGGCTTTTTTCACGCCGTCCACCAAGGCGACTTTCTGGTCACGAATCAGGTACGAGTTGTACGTTGCGCCGCGCTCCGTGTTGTAACTGTGAAAGTCCCGAATGTTCCAGTCAACGAATCCGACCCAGTCGATACCCGGCAGAAGCTCAGTATGCATGAAAAAACCTCCTCAACAGCAAGAATGAACAATGAATAACGAATAACGAATAATGGGAATTATACCACAAAAGGTGGAAACGTCAAGCAAGGGAGCGGTTTTTTCGGGAATATTGAAGGATTTTTTTGAAATCAGGGTTGAAGGACTTGACTAATTGAAAGAATGGTCTAAAATAAATCAGTGTTTCAGACGCTTTCTTTTTCGTTACGGAGTTTTTTATGGCCCTTTTTATTCGTCCCGGTCTTGAGATACCGATTGAGGAAATTACCTTCACGTTCGCGCGAAGCGGCGGCCCTGGGGGACAGAACGTCAATAAAGTTTCCAGCAAAGTCTTTCTTTTCTGGAATCCGTCCCAAAGTGCTGTTTTTTCCGAACAAGTCGAGGCGATCGAACGTATGAAGGAGCAGCATCCGTCTTACTTTACCAACGATGGAACAATCGTGATTTCCAGCCAGATTTCACGCGACCAGCCGAAAAACAAGGCGGAGTGCCTGAAAAAGCTGCAGGCGCTTCTGGTTCAGTCGCTCAAAAAGCCCAAGCGGCGTATCGCGACGAAACCCACCCGCGGTTCGGTCTTCCGCCGCCTCGAAAATAAAGCGCGAAACGCCCAGAAAAAGGCGAATCGGCGTTTTAAGGGCGAATAAGCCTTCCAAGGTAGAATTTTTCGGGAATTTTCAAGAAAAACCCACTGGGGGGGCTTGTTTTTTTTCAGATTTCGAGTATTATAAAAGTATAAGTCTGGAAGATAAGCGAATGGCTAGCAGCCTCATTGGAAATGAGGTGCCCCTGTAAGGGGTTGCGAGTTCGAGTCTCGTGTCTTCCGCTCAGGGCCTTGGGGGAAACCACAAGGCTTTTTTTGTAGGGTCGTATTCTTAAACAAAAGAGCGTGGATTTCACAGACCATTATTCAGAAATCTGCGGAATCCACGCGGTTCACATCAGAAAATACTTCCAGGCGGTTTAGTCTTCCCGATTGGAGATTTGGGGAGACCGGCATGCTGACCGAAATGCAGCCTGGGCCTTGAGCAAGTACAAGATTCTTCCAGCTTACTTTCGGCCGAACACGCTTAACCGGTTTCGACTAATTCTTGATCCACTCGTCATAGAGTTCATCAATATCCGTTTCACTATAGTTGAGCTTCTTGATGCACGGATACATGTCATCGAGCATTTTGTAAGTGATTGCAATATAATTGCGAATCATCGCAGAAGAGAGTTTGCCATCTTCAAGATTGATGCCAATACGGAAACGATAATCTCCATTGTCAAAGTCCATAATGAAGCTGCCAACCATAAGACCCAAATTGGCACGAGTCAGAAGTTCTGCCGCCTTGGAACGATACTGTTCCGGAATGGCAGTTTCCTGGAAGCCAATCAGAACCATTTGATTTTTTTTCTCTTCACAAATGAAGAACAAATGGTAGTTACAGTTCTCACCTTTGATACCGGTATGAATCACTTTTTCATCCGATTCCTCGTAGTTCCAGTCTTCCTGCTGGAGATATTCGAGGACCTTTGCTTTAATACTTTTCATAACTACTCCTTCTGCCAGAAAAGGTAAAAAAGGAAACTACTTCCATTTTGAGATGACAAAAAACTCCCTTAAACAGTTAAATGTACAACAGCTTCAAGAGCCATTTCAAAATGAACGGATACAAAACTACAAAAGATTCAACTACGAAAAGCTAATTAAAGGATGCAAGATTTTAGACATAGATCAAGTGACTTTACTCCAATAATTATTCTAAGTATATATTAAACCGCAATTTTAAAAAAATGCAAGCGTTTCCCCGCCCTTTTTCAGGAAAAAAGCAAAAAAATGTCAAAAAAACGGATTTTTTTGCTTTTGTGTAAAAAATGCGTCAAATCGGTGTTGAAGATTGGATTTTGTGGGCTTTAAGATTCGATCAGACTGTGATAAGATGGATAAATAAAAAAACAAAACCACGGCAGAGCAAAATGGGAGAAAACGCTCTGCCGCGGTGTTATTTAAATAAAAAACAAAAAATCTGTTCCGTTTTCACGGATTATTCGGCGCAGTCATGACCGGGCTGTTTTTCTTGAAGGGAGGATTGCCATATTCAGTTGCCGGAACCTCCAGCCAATGGATCGCGGCTGCAAGCGATACGAAAATCAGCGAAAGAACCAATAACATCGTGTAAAGGTCCATGCGAGGCGGACGGTACTCGATCGGTTTGTCCTTTTCTGACTCTTCCTCTTCTTCGCCGGCTTCTTCCCCATCTTCACCCTCCTGGGAAAACTCAGGAGACGCTTCTTCCGTTTCATCCGTGAATTCAGGGGTTTCTGAATCGTCAGTCGCTTCGGTCTCTTCTGTGACTTCTTCTGTTTCCGCCTCTTCTTCAGGCAGGAAACCGTCTTCCGGAAGTTCTTCCATCATCTCATCATCAGGAAGGAATTCATCATCTTGTTCGCTGCTCATGGGTCACCTTTGAATTAGAGGGGTTTGACGATACAGCCGTTCACAACGTTAATGCTTTGTTCACTGCGCAGGTTGGCGAACGTACAGGTCGCTGTGTCAGTCGTTACGTTTTCCACGTCCACGTCACAGAGGTAACGGCTTCCATCCTGGGAAAGGAGCTGGAATTTATGACCAACACGGACGCCATCGTCGCTGCCGATATTGACCTTGATTTTACGTCCGGCAGCCTCGATGACCCGGCCCTGAATCATCGCCGGCGGCGCCTGGTTGCGGTAGTAATCCAGATCGTTGATCATATTGTTGTAGGTCAGAACTTCTTTCGCGCGGATATTTTCCTTAACCAGATCTTCCTTCTGTTCCTTCATTTCTTTGAGCTGAAGTTTGAGCTGGGCGGTTTGATTTTCGTAATCGGTACTTGTCGCCAGTTTGTCGGAAATGCTGGAGATTTCTTTCTGGAGGTCGTGAACGGAATCGCGCAAGGTCGAGTGGATCGTGTTCATCTTGACCAGAGCATTCAGGGTCCCTTCGAGACGTCCGTTGGTTTCCTGATAAGCGTTGGCGATCGTTTCATTAAGTTTGCTGATTTCCTCGACCTGCGAGTTTTTCACGACGTCCACTTCTTTGGCCGCGTTGGTGCTTTTTTGAAGCGCGACTTCATAAGTACCGACCAGGATGGCGTAGGCATTACGCAGTTCCTGATTTTCTTTCTGACAGTTTTCCAGCTGCTGAATCAGTCCAAGGGGATAGCCGTTTTTCGTATCCGTATTATTGGCCATTCGCATCCAGTTGACCTGGGTCATGTACACGACGACGGTCAGGGACATTAAAACCAGACTCAGTACTAAAGTGAGCACAACGAAAATTTTTCCAACCAGGTTCATAGGAGTCCTTTTTACCGATTGCTTTATGTGCGTTTATTTTACCAATGATTTGCGGAAGACTATTTTTCAGGGGTCTTCTGGTCCAACGTGAGGCTTCTTTCGCGTTTTTGAAGCGTCAAAATCTGTTGGTTCAAATCCTCGATTTTATTCATATTATTAATGTACTCGTGCATGGCGCGAATACGTGAGTTCCGTTCGTTCTGGACTTTCACGATCAGTTCGTCCGCCTGAATACGCGCTTTCAACATATAAATCGTGAAACGAAGCATCTCGATCGAGTGATGCGCCAGTTTGGCTTCCTGTTCCTTGACGGTCGCGCAGTAACCTTCATATTCTTCTTTGCGCTGATTGACCTCAGAAGCCAAAGCATCGACGACCTGATCGCGAAGCCCCTCTTCCAGTTCGATTTCTTCCTCAAGCAGCTTGTAACGGCTGCGGTAACCAAGGCCAGCATCCGAATCTTCCAGTTTGGCAGTGGCCGCTGCGACTTTTTTGGCTTCCGCTTCCGCTTTCGCGCGCCAGTTGGTATGCGTCATGTACACAGCACCTGACATGGCAAAAAGCAGCAAACTGAATATAAAAATCAAAACGACGAGTGTTTTCCCAAACAGGTTCTTCATCGAGCCGTTCTCCCAATTATCAAAACCCCTCACGAAAAAACCGTTGGGGAAATTCGTACCCGTTAATATCGCCGTGTTTCCAAAAAGGGACACAGGCAGAGATAATGGTAATACATCTTTTGTCAGTTATCGTTTATCCGCCAGTTTTTCTGAAAAGATAATCAGACCCGTTTCAAAACTTCCTTTCTTTTTACGTTACAGAGTTCCGTTTGGTTCGGTTGTGTGGATTATAAGAAGCGGAGCTGAAAGGCCGAGAGTGAAGAAAAAGAGTAACAAGAAAATAAAAAAAGCCGGTAACCCGACTTTTTTTATAGGATCATTCAAAGAAAATAAGAGCGAGACAAAGCTCGACTCTTATTTACTCTGAATATTTAGGGTCCTTCAAAATCAGACCAGTTCTTTTCTGACACCCACTAATGTCTTCAAACGTTCAGCAAGCAGAGAAGCGTCAAACGGTTTCCGGAACGTCTCATTGATCAATGAACGATCCACCGCATTTGCGCTGCCATCATCCGGCAGAAGAGCGATAAGAATAATGTCAGTAAATTCAGTATTGCGCCGCAGATTTTGACAAATCTGCATAGCTTCCGTTCTGCCGATTGAATAATCGACTACAATACAGTCAGGGTGAAAACTCTCTGCCTGGATTCCCGCATCAAAACCACTCGCTGCGACTTCAACTTTGAACTGATGATCAAGTGGAAGCTCGCGGCGAAGATTCTCGATGAGAACCTGATCCTGCGCAACGACCAAAACTTTCGCGACAGCGGCATCTTCCAGCTCGGTAGTCGGCATCCCGTGTTCTTTGAGGAACCGGAGGAGGTATTCACGCGGAATACGACGGTCCTGTGAACCAGGAATACGATAACCTTTCAGACGGCCTGAATCAAACCACTTGCTAACGGTACGCGGGGCCACTTTACAAATTTTGGCAACCTGACCAGTTGTGAAAACCTTCATGGTAGGCTCTCCGATATAACAACTCGCCTCGACTCAATTACCTGAATCGCCCCCCTTGGGC
>JAFTCU010000157.1 GCA_017454585.1 Thermoguttaceae bacterium
AACCTTTTCGACCACACTTCCGGGACGGCGATCCTGCTCTGCGGCGACTGCAACGGCTGGTTTGAGACGGGCGCCTGCCGTGAGGTGGTGATCCGCGCGAACATTTTCCAGAACGCCCTGACCAACCAGTTCCAGTTCACGAACGGGATCATTTCGATTTACCCCGAGATCCCGAACCTGAAGGACCAGCGGAAGTACTTCCACGGCGGAAAGCCGGACGCGATCCTGATCGAGGAAAACGTTTTCAAGACGTTCGACCACCCGCTCGTTTACGCGAAGTCGATCGACGGGCTGACGTTCCGGAATAATACGGTCGAAAAGACGCAGGATTTCCCGGCCTTTCACTGGAACACGCATTCCTTCCTGCTGGAACGCGCGGTGAACGTCAAGATCGAGAAGAATCAGTCAGAAGTTCCGCTGAGCGTGGAGATCAGGTAGCGGGTTGCACGGTCTCACGGCATCCACTCGATGATCCCCGCCTCGCCGCGGGCCGCACGCCACGCCTGGAATTCGTCCCACGAACGGACACCGCCTTCCAGAACCGCCTGGTAGTACTCGATCCCCATGATGTGCTCCCCAGGCGGCGTTTCGTATTTCAGCCGCAGGATCGCCAGTCGGGTTTCCGGCGTGAGAACCTCACGGATCCGCTGCGCGACTCGCTCGAAGAAACCGTCAAAACGCGAGCCGGGTCGAATCTGGATCAGATCGATCTGCCATTCTTCCTCCGAGCCATCGGGGAGTTTTTCCGCAAACCAGACGTGGAACTCGAAGCACTCCTCCGGCGTGTTCGCAAGATTCCGGAATTCCATCCGCGTGACGCCGGGCCGGGCACAAATCCCGGTCATGGCCTGAAAACTCTGCGCGGCGTTCAGCTCCGGCAAATAGACGTGAAAATCCACGTCACGGTGCGTCATGATCAGCCCCATGGCGCACGACCCGACCGGGTTCACCGTCGCGCCGATCCTTTCCCACGCCTCGACGATTCCCGCGTCCTGAACGACTTTTCGGGCACGGCGAAGATTTTCATCGGAAAGTTTCAAAAGGTCGGGAGTCATGGCTCAATTCGCTTTTTCTTGCAATGAGTGGTTAAGTCCCGGAAAACAATCGTTTTCTTAACGGGACGACCTGATTATTCTACCCGAATTGGGCGAAAAGTCAAGGGACATTTCCCACGAAATTTTTTGAAAAAACCTTCCCGGAAACTTGACTTTTGAAACGCCGCGTGTTATAATGCAGTCTGTACAGTCAAGAGACTGCGCTTCCTTCCCCATTTTAACCCAAGGAGTTTTTTATGCCTCGCCCCACCCATTTTCTGATTTTCACCCTGAGTCTTTTTTCTCTCGTGGTTTCCCTTTTTGCTGAGGAGCCTGCTCATCCGCAGTTCCTCAAGGTCGGTACGGCCGTGGTGGATTCCTCCCCGACCCAGTTCCCGTGCGTGATGAACGGTGGTTTCGCGGCCTGGTACAGCAGCACCGTGACCGACCCGCTCCACGTCCGTGCGATCGTGATCGATGACGGCGAGACCCAGATCGCCATGGCGACGGCCGACGCCTGCGTCATTCCCGGCGAGATCGTCGAGTGGGCCAAAGACCAAATCGTGAAGCAGGTCCCGCTGAGAAAAGACCGGATCATGATCTCCTCGACGCACTGCCACTCGTGCCCGTCGCTGATGCAGCTCCACGGGACGCCGGTGGACGAGCACTACCCGGCCCTCTTCCGTGAAAAACTGGTCGAGGCGGTCGTCGCCGCGTACCAGAACCGCCAGGACGCCCGCGTCGCGTGGGGGAAGGATTTCGACCCGGAAAACGTTTACTGCCGCCGCTTCATCATGAAGGAAGGGACCGCAGTGACGGTGGACCCCGATTTCACCGGCTCGAAAGGCGACATTGCGCAGATGAATCCTGGAAACAGTCAGGAAAATATTATTTGCCGGACGGGGATCCCCAACCCGACCGTTTACGTGGTCGCGTTCCAGTCTCCGGACGGGAAACCGCTCGCCCTGATGGCGAACTACTCGACCCACTACGCCGGCGCGAAGGAAATTTCGGCGGACTATTTCGGCCTCTTCTGCTCGGAAATGGCCAAACGTCTGGGCGGGGATGAAAACTTTTTCGCCGTCATGACGAACGGAACCAGCGGCGACTGCAACTGCATCGATTTTTACAGTCGGACGCGCAAATTCACGATGGAAACCGTCGCCAACTCGGTGGCCGATGCCGCGGAACGGGCCTGCAAACGGATGCAGTTCACCGACTGGGTCCCGGTCAAAATGACCGAAGAAAAACTGACCGTTGGAGTCCGCAAAGGAACTCCGGCCCAGGTCGAAAAGGCGAAGAAGTACCTCGCGGAACTCGAGGCCGAAGGGAAAACGCCGCGGACCATGACCGACGTTTACGCGCTGGGAACGGTCCTGATGGACTCTTGGCCGGACGAACGGGCGCTGACGCTTCAGGCGATCCGCATCGGTGACGTGGGGATCACGATCCTCCCGAACGAAACGTACAGCGCGACGGGCCACAAAATTCGCGCCGCTTCCAAGGCTCCGATGACCTACACGATCGCGCTGGCGAACGACTACGCCGGCTACTTGCCCACCGAGGCCGACTTCGAGTTGGGCGGCTACACGACCTGGCGCACGATGAGCAGCTGCTGCGAGCCAAAGGCCGAGGAGAAGATCCGCACGAAGCTGATCGAGATGGTGAACAGTCTGTTCGAGTAGAATTTTGAAGTGTTTTTGAGGACGGTCAGAGATTTCAGGAATTCAGGACTTTCAGACCGTCCGCCCTAAAAAGGACCCAATTTTATGCCCACCCCCACCAAACGCCTGGCGTCGATCGACGCTCTGCGCGGCCTTTGCATGTTTCTGCTGGTCATTTTTGGCCCGTTTTTCTCGGTCGTCCGAAAAGAAAGCCCACTCACTGACTTTTTCTCCAGCGAAGGGATCGGCTCCACGATTTCCGGCTGGTTTGGTCACGTGGCGTGGGAGGGTTTCGTACTCTGGGACCTCCTTATGCCGCTCTTCGTTTTTTGCGCGGGGCTGAGCATTCCGTTCCAGTTCGCGAAGTACCGCACCCAGGACGGCTCGCCGAACTACCTGAAAATTTACCTCCGCATCCTGCGCCGCGTCATCGTTTTGTGGCTTTTCGGCATGATCATGCAGGGGAATTTCCTCGACTTCCACTGGTCGCACGGTCTGCGTCTTTTCTCAAACACGCTGCAAACCATCGCGGTCGGCTACCTGTTCGCCTCGATTTTCTACTTGCACTTCCGCGTGCGTTTCCAGATCGGGATCTTCTTCGCCCTGATGCTCGCGTACTGGGCGCTCATGGCGTTCGTTTCCGTGACGGGCGCGGACGGGATCGTGTACGGCGCGGGAAGTTACGCCCCGGAATCCAACCTCTGCGAGTGGGTCGATCGCGTGGTCCTCGGCCCGTGGCGGGATGGCGTTTCGTTCAATGAGGACGGGACTTGGGCGTTTTCCGAGTGGTACCGTTACACGTGGATCCTGAGCAGTCTGACGTTCATCTGCACGGCTCTGACCGGCGTTTTCTCGGGCGAGCTGATCCGGCGGAATCCTCTCTCCCGGCCCGAAACCCAGGCGGAAAACGCCTCGGAAGTCCTGCCGCCGGCGGAGGTTCAAGCGCCCTCCCAAATGCTTTCCGGCACGCAGGTCTTCGTGCGTCTGCTGATCATTGGCCTCGTGATGCTTCTGGCGGGTTGGGGCTGGTCCAAAGTCCCTGAGGGGACCTGCTTCTACTGCCCGCTGGTGAAGCACATTTGGACGCCGACGATGGTTTTGTGGGCGAGCGGCTGGAGCGTCCTCCTGCTGGCCGTTTTTTACGAGATCATCGACGTGCTAAACTTCCGCGCGTGGAGCATCGTCCTGACGGTCCCCGGCATGAACTCCATCACGGCGTACATGATGCCGAAATTCGTGGGATTTGCCGCCATTTCGCAGGCGTTTCTGTACGGGACGGAGCCGTTTTTCGGCGCGTGGTACCCGACGGTCCAAGCCCGCGGCGCCGCGCTCCTCTTCTGGTTCTTCCTCTGGCATTTGTACAGAACGAAGACGTTCCTGAGAGTTTAGAAAATAATTATTATTATGAATTATGAATTACATGAAAGGCTGAGACTCCGTGGTTTCATTTTAAGAATCTTTCTTTAATTCATAATTCATAATTCATAATTAAAAAAGTCGTCCCCCGTAGTTTTCTATTTCAGATTTTCGACCCGCTGGATCGTCGCGCCGAAAAGTTGTTCCGCAGCGGTAAGGAGCGGGCTTTCGTACTTTTGGCGCAGCCCCATACCTCCACTGGGAGACCCGGCTGATTCGCCGTCGGCTTCTTCCACAGTAAGTTTTATCCGCAGGCCAACCTGCTGTTCCAGCCGCGTAACATCCTGCGGGTTCTTCTGAAACTGATGGAGTTCAAACGCACAGCGGGACGGATAGATGATCGTCACAAGCTGGCCGTCAGGACTTAATTGAACGTCTTTCAGATCGCGCAAAGTGGAAATCGTGCCTTCGTGTTCGTACGGGAAATTTTCGAGTACTGAAAGGAAACGATTCCAAACCGCCTGAACGTCTGGCGGCCCGACAGGATTCTGCGGCTTTACTTCACCCGCAGGTTCATCATTATTATTGGGCTGAATTCCTGTTCCTGAAATCGAAGAAACTGGCACAGAAACGTCCGGTGGATTCTGCGTTTCCTGTGAAATGGTCTGGTGGGGCTCACTCAAATCTTTTTTTTTAACCGGAGCCTCCGCCGCTTCTTCCACGAAAGAACGCATTAAACCCGGCGGAGGCACGATCTGTGGTTTTTGCTCCTCGGAAGCAGAAGGCGCGGGGGCCTGTGAAGAAATCATTCCCGCAGGTTCCCGCGTCACAGAATCCATGCTCTGAACGTGGGTCACGACGTCGGCGAGATTGACAAGACTCTGGAGCGAGCAAATTCGGATGAACGCCATTTCAACAAGGAGGCGGCTTTGTGTGCTGACCTTCATTCGGGTCAGTGTATGGTCGGCGACCTGCATTGCGGCAAGTATTATGTCGAGCCCCATCTTCTCAGCCATTCCGCGCGCTTCTTCTTCCAGATCGGTCGGCAGGAAAAGGAAGCTCTCACTCCCGCAGCCGGCCAGAATCGCCATCAGGTCACGCAGACAGCCGAAAAGCTGCTCCAAAAGCTGACCCGGGTCGGTTCCCTGCTGGAACATTACGTCGAGCGTACGCAGGATCACCGCCGGTTCATTCCGGGAAATTGCACGCAAAATCTCCACAAGAACTTCATCCTTGGCCGTTCCCAGAAGTTGATGAACGTCCTGAAGCGTAATACTTCCCGAAGTAAATGCCAGAAGTTGTTCCAAAAGAGACTGACCGTCACGCATCGAGCCATTCGCCCGGCGCGCGAGAAGATTGATCGCCGCCGGCTCGGCAGTCAACCCCTCAGAATCCACGATGAGTTGAAGCCGACGAGCGATTTCCGGGATACTGATCCCAGCGAAATCAAAACGTTGACACCGGGAAAGGATCGTGATCGGGATTTTATTGACTTCCGTCGTGCAGAAAATGAACTTCACGTGCTCTGGAGGCTCCTCGAGCGTTTTCAGCAGCGCATTGAACGCCTCGCCCGTGAGCATGTGAACTTCGTCGATGATGTAGATTTTAAATCGGGAACGGGTCGGGCGAACATTCACGTTCTGAATGATCGTACGCACCTGATCGATCCCGCGGTTACTGGCTCCGTCGATCTCAATGACGTCAAGGTCCTCGCCCGCCGCGATTGCTTCGCAAATGTCGCACTGGCCGCACGGGTCAGGGGTCGGCCCGTGAATACAGTTCAGCGACTTGGCGAAAATACGGGCCGTGGACGTTTTACCAACACCTCGCGCACCGGTGAAGAGATACGCATGACCGATTCGATTGTTCTGGATCGCATTGCTCAACGCCCGGGCAATATGCTCCTGACCGACCAACTCGCTGAATTTCTGCGGGCGGTAGCGGCGCGCAACGACCTGGTATTCATTTTCAACGGTCATGATACGTTCCTCTTTTAACAAATAACGAAAAATGAAAAAAAGTTAAAACGCTCCGCGGATCGGCTGGGTCCACGCGATGGGCGTCATGGGGTGCTCGTCCTCGGTCTGGGTCGCCTTCTGGGTGAAGATCTTCGCGCGGACGTAAAGATCCTCGGGCTTCATCGTGTACGAGGCTTTCAATCCGTGCGTCTCCTGGAAAACCTCTCCGATTTTCTCGGAATAGACCGGCAAATGGCGCTTGGGACGGAAGCCGGACTTGATGAGCCACGGCGGAATTTCTCCCTCGGCCTGATGCTCGAACCATTCCTGAACGTTCGGGTCGAAGCCGCGGCGCGTCCCGATGAACTGGATCGTGTACTCAAAACCCGGCTCCGGATCGACTTCCACGCTCAAAGTACGGGATTCGGCGTCGAAATGCACGTCCCGGAGCGTCAGGCCGGTCGAAGTGTAGGATTTTCCGCAGTAAAACGCCTTCATCAGCGCCGGGACGCTCAACTCCTCGGCCAGCACCATCGAGTAGCCGATGAAACGCGGCCGGTCGTAGAACATCGTGTAGTCGTGCGTATCGTCAGACCCCACGCCGTAAAGGAACGGGAGCCCCCTGACGGCACGGAACGCGTTCACCACGTCCCAGAATTTATCGTGCGTCCAGGCTTTCGGCGGGACCGGAAAGAGCGGGCGGGCCTCCACGTTCGCCACCTCGAAGAAGCGGATCGACGGGATCCGCACGAGGTCCATCGGGTCCACGTCGAAGTACTTCCAAAGCGGGTGGTTCACCGTGAAAAGCGCCTCGGGATTGAAACTTCCGACGAGCTGGTCCCGAATTTCGACCATCCAGTCCAGAAGCTCCGATGTGTTGGCGAGCGAAACGGTTTTGCAGCCGGAGCGCGTATTGATCAGGTTACAGTGCAGATCGTCGCCGTTTTTGGCCGGGACGCTCACTTCGTTCCCGCTCATGAGGAGAAATTTCCCCGGCTCGTTCAGCTCGGCCGACATTTCGTCGAAGGTACGCAGGCGGTACTGCGGCACGCCGTCCGCGTTGAGGCGTTTTTCCGGCATCAGGTCCGGGAAGTTTTTCTCCAGACGCTCGATCATTTCCGGCGCCAGGTTCCGCGTCCCGACCTGAACCCAGCGGTCCGGGTCCTCGTGTGTCGAATTGTGGTCGGTCAGCACAACGAAATTGTAGCCGAGGCGTTTGTAGAGCGCGGCGGCTTCATCGGGAAACGCCCGGCCGTCACTCCGGAACGTGTGCATGTGCGTATTTCCGCGAAACCACTTTTTGCCATCCCGCGGGCCGGAATACGGCACGGAGTCCTGAAACGGAACGAGCGGCTGATCTTCCTGCGATTCCTTACCGCATAGTTCGGAAGCCAAAGCCGTTCCGGTCAAAAGGGCTGAGGTTTTCAGGAAATCACGCCGGGTAAAAATAAAATCTTGCATGGGAAAATCTTTCGGGGAATCGTCTCCTCCGGCACGTAATTCCGGCCTCCGGCCTCCATTACCGCCTCTCGTTAACGGGTTTCAGAACCGGCTCAGACCGTCCTTTAGGCGCTTGAGGGATTCCTCTTTCCCGAGAATCTCCAAAATGTCCGTCGCGCCGCCGGGGGTGACAACGGTCCCGGTCGCGGCGATCCGCACGGCCCACATCACCGTGTTCGCCTTGAAACCCAGCCCATCGGCCACTTCTTTCAGCGCGTAGTAGAGCTTTTCGTTCGTCCAGTCTTCCAGCGCTTCCAGCGTTTCGATGCTCTTGGCAAGCGCGACCGGAGCGGTCTCCAGCGTCGCTTTGCTCTTTTTGTTCACGTGAATGTCCGCCTCATACGCCGGCAGTTCGTCGAAGAACCCAAGCTGGCCGGGGATATGCGTCAGTTTTTCGAGCCGCTGCTGAAGCAGAGCCGCGATTTTACGGCAGTCGTACGCCTCGTTCTTCACCGCCTGACGAATGAACGGAAGCGCTTTTTCGTAGAATTCCTCGGGCGAGAGTTTGCGGATGTACTGGCCGTTGAACCAGAGGAGCTTTTCGTAGTCGAAAATGGCCGGTGATTTGTTGATCGCTTCGGGCGTGAAGCGTTTTTCCAGCTCGGCGAGCGTGAACATTTCCTCGTCCGTTTTCGGGTTCCAGCCAAGCAGCGCGATGTAATTGATCACGGCCTCGGGCAAGTAGCCGTCCTGCATCATGTCCTGGAAACTGACCGCTCCGTGACGTTTGGAGAGTTTGGAAACGTTTCCTTCCGCGTCCTTCCCCATGATCAGCGGCAGGTGGATGTACGTCGGATGCTCCCAGCCGAACGCGCGGTAGATCAGGATATACGAGGGGGTCTGTGCGACGTATTCGCTACCCCGGGTCACGTGAGTAACTTCCATCAGGTGATCGTCCACGACGTGCGCGAAATTGTACGTCGGGAAACCATCGGCCTTGATCAACACGATGTCCTGCAGCTCCGCGTTATTCACGGAAACGTCGCCGAACACGACGTCATGGTACGCAGTCGTTCCGGTCTGCGGGACTTTCTGGCGGATCACGTACGGCGTGCCGGCGGCCAGAAGCGCATCCACCTCTTCCTTCGGGAGGTTCCTGCAGTGCCCGTCGTACCCGTGGCGGCCCTTGAAATTGGGATCTTCCTGCTCCTCGTGAAGCTGCGCAAGGCGCTCTTTCGTGCAGAAGCAGTAGTAGGCGTCGCCCTGCTCCACGAGTTTCCGGGCGTACTCGCGGTAGATCGGCAAACGCTCCGACTGTACGTACGGCCCGTTCGGCCCGCCGCAGTCCGGCCCTTCGTCGTTTTTGAGGCCCGCGATCCTCAGCGTGTCGTAAATGACCTGAACGGCGCCTTCGACCTTGCGGTCCTGGTCCGTGTCCTCGATGCGGAGGATGAAATCTCCCCCCTGGCTTTTGGCCGTCAGGTA